>JBOGJB010000168.1:0-2108 GCA_050745085.1 Vicinamibacterales bacterium | reverse complement strand
GTGCCGGCGGGGACGCCGCCGGTGCCCGGGTCCCCAGCGTGCGCGCGCCGCGGGCGTCCTCCCCCGGCCAGCGCTTCTCGACCCAGAGCAGCACCGGCGACGCGACGTAAATGGACGAGAACGTCCCGACGGTGATGCCGAAGGCCATGACCAGTGAGAAGGGCCGGATCACGGCGCCGGCGATGAAGGCGAGCGCGAGCGCGGTCAGCATCGTCGTGCCGCCGGTGAGGATCGTGCGCGGCAGCGTCTCGTTCACCGAGAGATTGAGGATCTCATAGAGGTTCTGGCGCCGGTACTTGCGCAGATTCTCGCGCACGCGGTCGAAGATGACGATCGTGTCGTTCAGGGAGTACCCGACGATGGCGAGCACGGCGGCGACGACGACGAGGCTCACCTCCAGGTCCAGATACCGGATGAAGGCGATGGTGGCGAGGATGTCGTGCGCCGTGGCGGCGATGGCCGCGAGGCCGAAGCGCCATTCGAACCGGACCGCCAGGTACATGAGCGTGATCACGAAGGAGACGAGGATCGCGATCAGCGCTTTCTCCTGAAGCTCGCGCCCCACCTTTGGGCCCACCGCCTCGGTCCGGACGGTCTCGTACGTACCCGCGCCGATGGCGGCATCGAGGGCGCGGCGGACGGCAGCCACCGTTTGCTCGGTCCCCGCCGGCGGCGCGCCTTCGGCGGCGACGAGCCGAGCCCGAATCGCGTACTCGGTCGGCGAGCCGAACTGCTGTACGTCGGCGCCCGGCACGCCCCCCGCGTCGAGGGCCGTGCGAATGACGCCGTCGTCCACCGGCTGGGCGGTCTTGATCTGGACGAGCGTGCCGCCGGTGAACTCGATGCTGTAGTTCAGGCCGCGAACGAGCAGCAGGACGAGGCCCGGCACGATGAACAGCCCCGTGAGCGCGTAGGCCCAGCGGCGCAGCGCGATGAAGTCGTAGTTGGCGTTCGCGAAGAGTCGCAGCATCAGATGCTCACCGTGGTCATGGCCGGCCGCCGTTGCAGCCAGATGAGAAAGAACGTGCGGGTGACGAAGATGGCCGAGAGCATGGACGCGAAGATGCCGATGAGCAGCGTGATCGCAAAGCCCTGCACCGGGCCCGTGCCGATCATATACAGGATCACGGCCGTGAGCGCGGTAGTAAGGTTCGAATCCCAAATGGCGCTCATGGCGTGCTTGAACCCCTCATCCACGGCGAGGCGCACGGACTTGCCGAGCACGAGCTCTTCGCGGATACGCTCGAAGATCAGCACGTTCGCGTCCACCGCCATGCCGATCGACAAGGCGAAACCCGCGAGGCCCGGGAGCGTGAGCGTGAAGCCGAACATCGCCAGGCCGCCGAGCGCGAAGACGACGTACAGGGCCAGCGCCGCCACGGCGAGGACGCCGGAGAGCCGGTAGTAGCCGATCATCACGACGACCACGAGCCCCACGGCGATCAGCCCCGCCCGCACCCCGTCGGTGATCGAGTCCTTCCCGAGCGAGGGGCCGATGGTGCGCTCTTCGACGATCTGCAAAGGCGCCGGCAGCGCGCCGGCCCGCAGCACCAGGGCGAGGTCGCTCGCCTCCTGCAGCGGTTTCGCGCCGAGCTCGATCTGCCCGTTCGCGCCGATCTGGCTGCGGATCACGGGCGGCTGGCCATGCACCCGGCCGTCGAGGATGATGGCCATGTAGTGCTCGATGTGGCGTGCCGTCTCCTGGGCGAAGATGCGCCCGCCGCGCCGGGACAGCTGGAACGCGACGATCGACTGGTTCGTCAGCTGGTCGCGGCGCGCGCTCGCCTTCTGCAGCTCTTCGCCCGTGATGATCGCGCGCGACTCCACGGCGTACAGCGGCCGAAACGACCGCGCGCCGCGCGATTCCGGCTCCGCTCCCCACCGGAGGTCGATGCCGCGCGGGACGAGGGGCCGCACGTCGGGCCGCTGGAGCAGGCTGTCCACGACCGGCCACTGCTCCTCCGGTACCAGGAACTCCCCCGGGAGCTGGCCCTGGAAGAGGAGCGCGGAGAGCGCGCCGGGGGCGTTCGCGTCGGCCGCAGAGTCGCGGGCCGCCGTGCTCGTGTCGCCGCCGAACAGCTGCGCCATCGCCGACGGCGCCGCGCCGG
>JBOGJB010000167.1:0-4438 GCA_050745085.1 Vicinamibacterales bacterium | reverse complement strand
GATGTCGGCGGCCCGGCCCTCGGCGAGATCGCGGACGCGCGCCGCGAGCGCCGCGAGGCATTCGACCAGCACGACGCTCCGATCGACCGGCCGTCCCAGCTCCGCTTCGAGCGATGTCGCGCGGTCTGCGAGTTCCCTGTCGAACGACCTGCCCCGAGCCGCGTCGAAGGGGCCGAGAAGGTTGATCCCGAATCCGAACACGACGAACGCGAGCAGGCCCCCTTCGGACGAGCCTTCCGTGAGAATCCCGCCCAGCTTCCGCCGGCCGCCCGGCGCCATCAGGTCGTTCGGCCACTTCAACTCGACGGCGAGCCCGGTCGCGCAGCGGAGTCCCTCGGCGAGCGCAACGCCGCCAGCCAGTGTGAGCAGAGGCGGCGCGCAGGGCAACCGCATCACGATCGACGCGTACAGCCCGGCGCCAGGCGGTGAGAACCAGGATCGCCCCAGCCGCCCGCGCCCGGCGGTCTGCGCGTCGGCGATGACGAGCGTCCCGCTCTCCGCGCCGTGCGCCGCGAGCCGCGCGGCCTCGTCGTTGGTGGAGCCCGTTACCTCGAGATGCAGGACGCGCCGCCCGAACGGCGCGATCCGATCGGCCGCTGCGCTCAGCGCTTGTTCCAGCTCGCGTGGCATGCGGGCCTACCGGTCGGGCTCGAGCTCGAAGCTGAGATCCGCGGCGGGCGCGGAATGCGTCAGCGCGCCGATCGAAACGTAGTCGGCGCCGAGCGCCGCGAGGGCCGGCAGCCGGTCGAGGGTGACGCCGCCGGAGATCTCTGTCTTGGCGCGACCGCGCGCGCGCGCGATCGCCTGGCGCATGTCCTCGATCGACAGGTTGTCGAGCAGGATGATGTCGGCGCCGGCCGCGATCGCCTCGTCCACCTCGGCGAGCGACTGCGCTTCGATCTCGATCGGCATCTCGTGACCGGCGGCGCGCATCCTCCGCACCGCCTCGCCGACGCCGCCGCCGAGCCGGATGTGATTCTCCTTGATCAGAATCCCATCGTCGAGCGCCGCGCGATGGTTGACGCCGCCGCCTGCGCGCACGGCGTACTTTTCCAGCACGCGCAGCGTCGGGGTCGTCTTGCGCGTGTCGAGGACGGTCAGCCTGCCGTTGGCCGCGTCGACGAACCGGCGCGTCAGCGTCGCGATGCCCGACAGACGCTGCAGGAAATTCAGCGCCGTCCGTTCGGCCGTCAGAAGCGCCCCGGCGAAGCCCTTGATCTCGGCGACGGTCTGGCCGGCGGCGCAGGCGTCACCGTCGGCGGATTTCGCGGCGAACGAGACCCGCGGGTCGAGCTGCCGGAACGCCTCGCCCGCGACGTCGAGCCCGGCGAGCACGCACGGGCATTTCGCGAGGACCACGCCGCGCGCGTGCAGCTCCGCCGGCACGGTTGCTTCGGTCGTGACGTCGCCCCAGCCGAGATCCTCCGCGAGCGCGCGCCGCACAATCTCGCGATACAGCGCGGGCTCCAGCGGGCTGAACGGCACCGACTTCACTGAGAAGACCCCCGGGAGAGCGCTTCGGCCGGCGCCAGCTCGACGTGCACGGCGAAGTCCCCGGTGCCAATCTCCAGCCGCTCGATCAGGCCGGACGCCGTGAGGTCGGCGCGTACCTCCTCGAGGAGCGCTGCGCGGTCGGCGGTGTCGGTGACCCGAACCACCCGCGCAGGCGTCTTGAGCGGACGCTGCTCCTCGGATTTCTTCCTGCGGATCTCGCCGAGGACGAGCGCCGCGGCGTCGAGTGCGATCGCGCCATCCTCGTCCGGACCGCCCGCGACGGCGATCAGTTCCGACCCGGCCGGCCAGGACGCGCGGTGCACCGAACCCTGCTGCCACCACGACCAGACCTCCTCGGTCACGAATGGGAGGTACGGCGCGAACAGACGCAGCATCGAGGACAGCGCGGCCAGCAGCGCCGCATTCGCAGAGCCGGCCGCAGTCGGTCCGTGATCGCCGTAGCGCCGCGACTTCACCAGCTCGAGGTAGTTGTCGCAGAAGAACCAGAAGAACTTCTCGGCGCGATCCAGCACGCGCGCGTAATCGTACGCCTCAAGGTCCGCGGTGGACTCGTCGACCAGGCGCGCCAGATTCGTCAGCATGCCGCGATCGATCCGGTGCGTGACGGGGCCGCGCGGCTCGGCGTTCGACAGCGCGAACTTCGACGCGTTCAGAATCTTGATCGCCAGTCGCCGGCCGACCTTCATCTGGCCGGGATCAAACGTCGTGTCGGTCCCCTGCCGGGCGCTCGCCGCCCAGTAGCGAACGCCGTCCGACCCGTGCTCGGTCAGGAGCGCCATCGGCGTGACGACGTTCCCCTTCGACTTCGACATCTTCTTGCGATCGGGATCGACCACGAAGCCGGAGATCGCGGCGTTCGACCACGGCAGCGAGTCATGCGCGAAGTGCGCGCGCAGCACCGTGCTGAAGAGCCAGGTCCGGATGATGTCGTGCGCCTGGGGGCGGAGGTCCATCGGGAACACCCGTCCAAAGAGGCCAGGATCGCTTTCCCATCCGCCGCTGATTTGCGGCGTCAGCGACGAGGTGGCCCACGTGTCCATGACGTCTGGATCGCCCGCGAAGCCGCCCGGCTGGCCTCGCTGGGCGGCGGTGTAGCCCGGCGGCACGTCGCTCGAGGGATCGATGGGCAGACGCGACGGATCCGGCTTGATTGACGACGCGTAGTCGATCGAGCCGTCCGCCGTGATCGGATACCACAGCGGAAACGGCACGCCGAAGAACCGCTGCCGACTGATGCACCAGTCGCCGTTCAGCCCGTTGACCCAGTTTTCGTAGCGCGTGCGCATGTAGGGTGGATGCCACTGGAGCGCCCGGCCCCGCGCGACAAGCGCCTCGCGGAAGTCCATCGTCTTGATGAACCACTGGCGGCTCGTGACGATCTCGAGCGGGCGGTCGCCCTTCTCGTAGAACTTGACGGCGTGGGTGATCGGACGCGGCTCGCCCGTGAGCGCGCCGGTCTCGCGAAGCAGCTCAACGATTCTCGCCCTCGCCTTCTGCGCGGAGAGCCCCACGAGCTGGTCGTAGAAGCCCTGCGCGCCCGCCGGATCCTCGGAGGGCCAGTCCGCGGATCCCCACGCGACCGGCTTGAACGTGCCGTTCGGCTGAATCACCGCGCGGACCGGCAGGTTCAGCTCGCGCCACCACGTCACGTCCGTGATGTCGCCGAAGGTACAGATCATCGCGATGCCGCTGCCGCGCTCCGGCTCGGCGAGCGGGTGTGCGCGGACCGGCACGCGGGCGCCGAAAAGCGGCGTGATCACGTGCCGCCCGAAGAGCCGCTTGTAGCGCTCATCGTCCGGGTGCGCGACGAGCGCGACGCAGGATGGGATCAGTTCCGGCCGAGTGGTGTCGACAGCGATCGCCCGGCCGGAGCCGGGCTCAACTGTCCGGCTGAAGCCGGACGCCGCGGGATCGATGAGGAACTCGATGCGATGGTACGCACCCGCGACCTCGCGGTCCTCGAGCTCCGCCTGTGCGACGGCGGTGCGAAAATCCACGTCCCACAACGTCGGCGCCTCGACCTGGTAGGCGAGCCCCCGCTCGAGCAGGCGCAGAAACGACAGCTGCGACACGCGCTGCGCGGGGCGGCCGATCGTGGCGTAGGTCATCGACCAGTCCACCGACAGGCCGAGATGCCGCCAGAGATCCTCGAACGCCTTCTCGTCCTCGTCGGTCAGCTTCGCGCACAGCTCAATGAAGTTCGGCCGCGACACGGAGATCGGCCGTTTCGGCGGCGCGGCGGGCGGCGTGAACGACGGATCGTACGGGAGCGCGGGATCGCAGCGCACACCGTAGTAGTTCTGCACGCGGCGCTCCGTCGGCAGGCCGTTGTCGTCCCAGCCCATGGGGTAGAACACCTCGCGGCCGCGCATCCGCTGGAAGCGCGCGACGACGTCGGTGTGCGTATAGGAGAAGACGTGGCCGATGTGCAGCGAGCCGCTGACGGTCGGCGGCGGCGTGTCGATCGCGTAGATCGCGTCGCGCGGCTTGGAGCGCGAGAATCGGTAGATGCCCTCAGTCTCCCATCGCGCGCGCCATTTGTCCTCGAGCCCTTCGAGCGCGGGCTTGTCCGGCACGCCCTGCGCCATCGTTAGGATGCACCCTTTTTCACGCGGTCGATCTCCTCACGGACGAGCCGCTCGGCGACCTGCAGCACCGTCTGGCGGACGACCTGATCGGACATGCGCGCAAGCGCCCGGCGAACGACTTCTTCGACAACATCGTCACTCACGGCACCACCCGCAGCGCCCCCCACGGCGATCGGCCGCGTTCCCAGCCCCTGTTCCGCCGCCAGCAGCGCCGCGAATGCGTCGGCGAGCGCAGGTCCTTCGGCCAGGCCCGGGGCGGGCCCTTCGACGGAGCTCAGGCCCGGCGCGTGGTCCAGCGTGGCCGTCGCCACGGTGGCCGCGGCGGGGTCGAGCGT
>JBOGJB010000166.1:0-16428 GCA_050745085.1 Vicinamibacterales bacterium | reverse complement strand
AACGACGGCCTGGTGGATCACGAGGGCTCCCTTTCCCACTATCATACGGCCCTGCCTGACAGCGCGTTACAGGAGCGTGAATGACGACGACGGCCCGGCTGACACCGACCGAGTGGCTGATTTGCGCGATCGCCGCAATCGGCTTCGCGTTCGACATCTACGAGATCCTGATGCTCCCGCTCATCGTCCGCCCGGCACTGCTGGAGCTGGTCGGCACGGCGCCCGGATCTGCGGAGTACCAGATGTGGGTCGGGCGGTTGTTCTACATTCCGGCGTTCGCGGGCGGGATCTTCGGACTGCTCGGTGGATACCTCACCGACCTGTTCGGTCGGCGGCGCGTGCTGACGTTCAGCATTCTCCTCTATGCGTTCGCGGCGTTCTTCTCCGGCTTCTCGACGTCGATCGGGATGCTGCTGTTCTTCCGCTGTCTCGTGTTCATCGGCGTCTGCGTCGAGTTCGTCGCCGCCGTCGCCTGGGTCGCCGAGCTGTTCGCCGATCCGAAGCGGCGCGAGGCGGCGCTCGGCTACACGCAGGCCTTCTCGTCGCTCGGCGGCCTGCTCGTCGCGACCGCCAACGGCCTCTGCGTGACGCTCGCGCCGTCGCTCCCGGCGCTCGGCGCGCTCTTCGGCGGCACGATCGGCGACCCGCACGCGGCGTGGCGCTACACGGTCATGTCGGGCGTCATCCCCGCCATCCCGCTCATCCTCATCCGGCCGTTCCTGCCGGAGTCGCCGGCCTGGGCGCGCAAGCGCGCGGCGGGCACGCTCCGGCGTCCGAACGTGATGGAGCTGTTCTCGCCCGAGCTGCGCCGGACGACGATCGTGACGACGCTGATGTTCGCGATGTCGTACGGCGCGGCGTTCGGCGCGATCCAGCAGATTCAGCAGATTGTCCCGGGCTTGCCGGAGGTCAGGGCGCAGACCGCAGGACGCCCGGTCCTGGAGGCGCGCCGCATCGAACAGTCGATCGCGTCGGACGTCACGAAGGTCCAGGAGATCGGCGGCCTCCTCGGCCGCGTCGCGCTCGCCGTGCTCGCCGTGTACGTCGTCAGCCGCCGCAAGCTGTTACGGATGTTCCAGGTGCCGGGCCTGATTGTGATGCCCATCGTCTTCGCGTGGGCGGCGACGACGAGTCTGTTGTGGCTCTACATAGGCATCTTCATCGCCGGGTTCTTTACGGTCGCGCAGTTCAGCTTCTGGGGGAACTACCTGCCGCGCGTGTACCCGACGCACCTGCGCGGGACGGGGGAGAGCTTCGCGGCCAACATCGGAGGCCGCCTCATCGGAACATCGTTTGCGTGGGTCACGGCGACGCTCGCGGTGACGCCGGATCGTGCCTACGCGCCGACGAAGCTCGCGTACGTCGCGGCCGCCGTCGGGTTCAGCGTTTACCTGGTGGGGTTCGTCGCGAGCTTCTTCCTGCCGGAGCCGAAAGGGGAAGCGTTGCCAGAGTAATCGTACTCAAGTACGAAGTTCGAAGTACGAAGGCTGAAGTAAAGTATGAAGTATCAAGGTTGAAAGTTACCTTCCCACTTTGGACTTCGTCCTTCGCTTCAGCCTTCGTCCTTTGGACTTCGTACTTGAGCGCGGTCGCGCCGGCATTTTTGCCGCGACCAGCTCATAGGCCTGCTTCAGCAGCCCCCGGAACTCCGCATCGCCGAGCGCGTCGTAGCGCTCGAGCGCGAGCCCGTGCGCCCGCGCGAGGTACGGCGCCGGGACAATCCCGTCGCGCTCCTGCAGCTCGGTGAACTCCTGGAGCATGCACTTGAACGAGCACTTGACCGGCGCGGCCGGATCCAGGCACGCCACGGCGAACATCCTCCCGCCGTGCGTGGGCCGACCTTGAGCACAAGGTCATTCCCCCACTGAATGTTCTCGGAGACCTTGGGGAACGTCCGGCAGTACGTGCGCAGCGTATCGATGTTCATGACGGGCCCAGACAATACACCGTTCCATCCTGCGATCCGATGACGAGCCGCCCGCCCGCGATGGCGGGCGAGGCTGACAGCGGGCCACCGGCGTCGAACTCCCACACGTTCTTGCCGGACACGGTGTCGAGCGCGTAGAGGCGGCCGTCGTTCGAACCGACCCAGAGGATCCCCCCCGCGACCGCGGGCGACGAGTCGACCCGCGCGCGCGTCGTGAAGGTCCAGATCGCCTTGCCGGTCGACGCGTCGAGCGCGTGCACCATCTTGTCGCGGCCGCCGACGAACACGCGCCCGTCGGCCACAGCCGCCGACGCGTAGAACGGAAAGTTGCGCTCCGGGTGGCGGTAGCGCCAGAGGAACTTCCGCGCGTCGAGATCGACCGCGAGCACCTCGTTCTCGAACGTGCCGTAGTACGCCCGGCGGCCCGCGATCGCCGGCGACGCGGCGGTATACGAGCCGGACGACATCGTGAACAGCTCGCGGCCGTCGGCGATCCGGATCGCGCGCAGGATCTCGTCGCAGCCGGCGATGATCGCCACCCCGTCGCGCACGGCCGGCGTCGCGTGCACCTGCGCCTTGGTCTCCACTTTCCAGACGAGCTTGCCGTCGAGCGACAGACAGTACAGGTGCGTGTCGTAGGACCCGATCAGGACGCGATCGCCGACGATGACCGGCGACGACTTGATCTCGTTCTCGGTCTTGAACGTCCAGCGCACCCTGCCGTCGGCTGCGCCGACGGCGTGCAGCACGCCGCCCATGTCGCCTACGATCACGAGGTCGCCGGCGACGGCCGGAGAAGACTCCGCGAGGCCGGCCTCCGAGACCTTGTACTCCCACTTGCGCTTGCCGCTCGTCAGATCGAGCGCGACGAGCACGCCAGGCTGCGCGCCGACGTACACGGTGCCGTCCGCGATCGCGGCAGATGACTCGATCGACTCGCCGGCGTTGTAGGTCCACAGCACCTTGAGCGGGGGCTTCAACCTGTCGGCGGCGACGCCCGTGAGCTGTGGATTGGCGCGGAATTGACGCCACTCGGACTGAGTCTGGGTCAGCGCCGAATGCCCGATGCCTAGGGCCAAAAGCGTCCCGCTCGCCACTGTGGCGAGTGCAGTCCCCTTGGGCATTGGGCATTTGGCATTGGGCATTGCCGTGACTACTTCTTCGTCGACAGGGAATAGAGCTGGTTGCGATTGGCGATGAGAAGCACCCCGTTGGCCGGCACCGCCGTCGCGTAGACCGAGCTGCCCATGTTCATCTCGCCGAGGATCTTCAGCGTCTTGCCGGCCTGCAGGATCGTGACGTCGCCGTCCTCGTCTCCCAGGTAGACCCTGCCATCGGCGACGAGCGCCGACCCCCAGATCGCCGCGAACATGTCGTGCGTCCAGTAGACCTTGCCGGTCTTCGCGTCGAGCGCGTGCAGGAATCCGCTGAAGTCAGGGAAGTAGACGATGCCGTCGTGGATCGCCGCGGTCGATATCGAGCGCCGGATCTTGTCGTAATGCCAGACCATGCCGGTCTTCGTGATGTCGCCCCGCTTGGTCGGATCGATCGCGTAGAGATGGCCGACCCCTTCGCCGTGCTCCGGATCCTGGCCGTTCGCGATGTACACGAGACCGTCGAACACGACCGGCGTGCTGATCAGCTCGTTGCGCGTCTTTGGCCAGACCGAGTCCTTCGGGTTGGTGTCGAACTCCCACAGCTTCTTGCCTGTGGTTGCCTCGTAGCTCCTGATCCAGCCGTCTCCCTGGCCGACCATGACCTGCGTCGTGTCGCCGATCTTCGCGACCGACGGCGACGACCACTGGCCGTGCAGGATGCGATCGCCGACCGAGTTGTCCTCCCACGCCAGCTTGCCGGTGGTCTTGTTTATCGCGATGATCGCGGGCGCCTTGGGCGATGGGATGTTGACATGGCTCTCGTCCTGGCCGTTCGACGTGCTGACGTAGATCAGGTCGCCGAACGCGACCGGCGACGAGTTGGACATGTTGTGCGGGAACGATCCGACCTCCTCCATCATGTCGAAGCGCCAGAGGATGTCGCCGTCGTGCTCGCTCGTGAACTTCTCGTCCTTGAACGGCCCGTCGTTCTCTCCGTTGTCGCGGAAGCCCTGCAGGTCTGCCGCGATCACCTCGCCGCGGTTCGACACGTAATAGACGATGCCGTCCTCGACGAGCGGAGACGAACAGACGCCTTGAAACGGCCAGTCGTTGACGCGGCCCGACGACAGCTTCTCGTGCGTGATCTGCCAGAGGAACGCGCCGTCCGACTCGCGGAACGCGACCATCACGCCGCGGTCTCCCCCCTGCTTCGGATCGCGCAGCTTCTCATTGTTCGTGCCGACGAGCGCGACGCCTTTCGACACGACCGGATTGCCGTAGGTCTGCGATCCCAGCTCCGCCATCCACTTCACGTTGGCGCCGGTCTTCACGTCCCACGACATCGGCAGCCCCGTCATCTTCGACACCATGTTCCGGTCCGGCGTACCTCCCCACATGGGCCAGTCACCCGTGCCGGGATCGGACGCCGAGAGCGCGACGAGGGCGAGGACGGGAAGAATCAGTGCAATAAGGCGCATTGTTGGTCCTCGGTCCGAACTACTGATTTCGATACACCTTGATGTTGTCAACCGAGATATCCGAGCCTGCGTCTGTGTAGATCCCCGGCGCGCCCAGGCGGTGCGGGATCGCGTCCACCTTCTCCACGAGCCAGCCGGATGGCTCCGGCTCGGAGGCTGGCCATGCCTTGCCGCGCGCCACCGTCGTCCCGTTCGGACGGTTCTCGACGCGCAGCTTCACGCGGTACCACGTGTCCGCCTTCCACGCGAACGACGCGCGCACGGTCATCTCGTCCGCCGCCTGCCACGGGTGCAGCTCGACCCGCTGGCTGTTGCCGAACAGCACGACGGCGTACCGCTGCGCGATCACCCCGACGTCACCCATCTGGCGCCGCCGCTCCATCACGCGGAAGTCCGCCTCGACCGTGTAGTCGTGCAAATCGGACGGGCCGAGGAATGTCTTCACGCGGCGCGCGACGGAGTTGTCCGTCGGGCGGAACAGTCCTTTCGTCCCGCCGAGGTCGCGCACCGTGTACCGCGTGTTGGCGTGAATCCAGTGCCGTGGCGGCGCCTCTCCCTGCCAGGACTCGAAATCGTACGTGTAGGGCAGCGGCGGAATGACGCGGACGCGCCCCGTGCCGCTGAGCCCGGCGGCGGTCGCCTTGACCGTTCCCGCCTGGGGCGTGTCCACCGTCGCCCGGTAGATCCCGTCCGGACCGATCGTGCCGCCGAGCTGCTCGAGCGACCACTCGGCGATCTCTTCGCGGATGAACGTCCCGTTCGCGTCGAACAGTCGCGCGGTGAACGCCTGCCGCGTGCCGGGCGCGAGCACGACGTCATACGGGAAGACGAGGATCTTCGCGGGCGCGCCGGCGGCACGACCCTCCAATGTCGTCTCTCCGTTCCCCGCGCCTGTGGCGCGAGCCTTTAGGCTCGCCTCATCCGGACGCGGCTGAAGCCTCGTACTACCCGTCGCCCTCCGCTTGCCGATCGCATACATCGCGCTCATCGAGACGACGTAGACGCGGCCGTCGGCGACGGCGGGGGAGGCGATGATCGGCTCGGGATTCTGCTGCGTGCCGAGCCAGTCCTCGTCCAGCACGTCGACGCCATCGGCACGCGGCCGCAGGATGAAGAACTTGCCGTTCTCGGTGCCGACATAGATCTTCCCGTCGGCGAGGACCGGCGATCCTTTCTGAATCGTCCCGAGATTCTTATCCCACGCCTTCCTGCCGCTCTCGAGGTCGAACGCGCCGACGACCGCGCCGTTGTCCAGGTGATAGAGCCGCGCGCCGTCGTACACCGGCGACGCGAACCCGCCGAGGAAGCCGCGCGTCACCCACTTGATGTGCGACGGGCCGACGTCCCCGTTCGCCGACGCGTCGATCGCGGCGACCATCCCCATCTCGCTCGTGTCGATGTTCTCTTCGCTGTGCGTCACGTAGACGGTCGTCCCCCGAATCACGACGCTGTTGTTGATCGCGCGCTTGCTCACGTCCCAACGCCAGACCGGCTCACCGGTGCCCGCCTTGATCGCGTGGATGACGCCGTCGGTCCCCCCGACGACGAGCAGCCGCATCCCGTTGACCTCCGCGGTCACCGGCATGGCGTAGTTGGTGTCGTAGTGGCGCTGCTGCGGCGAGCTGATCCAGACCGTCTGCCCGGTCCGCTTGTCGAACGCGAAGTAACGGTTGCTCGTGCGCGCCAGGTCCCCCCACCCGAAGTTGAGCGTGTTGACGATGACGTTGGGGCCGTCGACGATCGGCGACACCGTGCGGCCGCCGTGCGTCGTGATCGCGCCGAAGTCCTCGACGAGCGACCGCGACCACAGTACCTTTCCGTCGCGCGACAGCGCGATGAGCTCGGCGCCGACCGTGAAGACATAGATGCTGCCCGTCTCCGGGTCCGCCGCGGGCGACGCCCACCCGGCGCGGTGCTGCGGCACGTCGCTGAGGTAGATGCTGAACCGCCGTTCCCAGATCGGCTTGCCCGTGTCTGCATCCAGGCACATCAGCCGTTCCTGCGTCGTCTTCTCGTCACCGACGCTGTTCTGGAGGTAGACGCGGTTGCCGACGACGATCGGTCCCGAGCGGCCGCCATACGGCGCGCGCCAGGCGAGGTTGTCGCCCGACGGCGACCATTTTTCCGGCAGCCCGGTCTCGGTCGAGCGCCCGTCCCGAGCGGGACCGCGGTACTCCGGCCAGTCCGAAGCGGCGAGGAGTCCCACGCACGCAACCGCGAAGGAGGCGGCGACGCCCAGCGAGCGCATGGTCGAGGTCTGTTTCATCACAGTGTTCATCCCAAGTCACGGATCACGGCGGAACACTCGAGCCACGGATCACCACGGACCACGGATCTCAGAAAGACCATGATAATGTCCGGTCCTGTATGAGCAAAATCCCCGGGGAAGCGAATGTGGCACGACCCTTCAGGGTCGTCTCTGCGCTCCTGTTGATTCTGACGCTCGCCGCCGCCGGCGTGGTCTCCGTGTCCGCCGAGAACTGGCCGCAGTTCCGAGGGCCTGACGGCCGCGGGGTCTCGACCGAGACCGCAGTCCCGCTTCAATGGTCCTCTGATACTGACAAGAACATCGCGTGGAAGGCGCCCATTCCCGGCCGCGGTCTGTCGGAGCCGATCGTCTGGGGGGACCGGATTTTCCTGACCACCGCGGTCGAAGGAGCGGCGGTGCCGGGTGCGGCCGCGATCAAGCACATGGACGATGGGAAAGAGTTCCTGCACCCCGACAGCGTGGGGGCCGACAAGCAGCACACGCTGAAAGTGCTCGCGCTCGACGTCAAGAGCGGAAAGGTCCTGTGGGAGCAGACCGCGTGGGAGGGGACGCCCTGGGACAACCGTCACCGGCGGAGCAGCTTCGCGGCGCCGACGCCGGTCACCGACGGCACGCTGGTGTATACGTGGTTTGGCCCGTCGGGGTTGTACGCGTACGACTTTTCCGGCAAGCTCGGCTGGAAGAAAACGCTCGACGGCCCCGCCACGCTCGGCCTCGGCACCGGCACGTCTCCGATTCTCCATGGCCAGATGCTGATCCTCCTGTGCGACGAGGACAGCGGGGAGAAGTCCTTCATCGTCGCGCTCGACAAGCGCGACGGGCGCGAGGTCTGGCGCACGCCTCGCAAGGTGCAGGTGAGTTGGGCGACGCCCGTCATCGTCAGGGCGAACGGACGCGACGAGCTCATTACGAGTGGCGCCGAGCTGATCGTCGCGTACGACCCGGCGACCGGGAAGGAGCTCTGGCGGACCACAGGCGTCCGGAGCAACGCGATCCCCTCACCGGTCGTTGGTCACGGCATGGTGTTTCTCTCCAGCGGGTTTCCGGTCAAGAAGGTGATCGCCGTGAAGCTGGGCGCGAGCGGCGATCTCACGGGCTCACCGAACATCGTCTGGACGTATCACAAAGGAACCGCGTACGTGTCGTCGCCGATCCTCGTCGGTGACTACCTGTACATCATGAACGACCAGGGGGTTATCACCTGCCTCGAGGCGAAGACCGGAAAAGTGCAGTACGAGGGAGGCCGGCCACCCGAGCCGGCGCGCTTCATGGCCTCGATGGTCGCGGTCGGCGACAAGATCCTGCAGACGAGCGAGGACGGAGACGTCTTCGTCGTGCGGACGGGCCCGACGCACGAGGTGCTGGCGACCAATCCGATTGGCGAGCCGGTGCAGGTGTCGCCGGTGATCGCGAACGGGAGAATCTACATTCGCGGAGACAAACACCTCTTCGCGATCGGTTCTCCGGGCGAACCTAGTACAGCAGCTTCGCTCCGATCTGAATCCTCCGTGGCGCCCCCGCCGAGAGAATCCTGCCAAACGTCGGCGACCCGAAGAAATTGTCCGGCAGGTTGAAGTTGACGCGGTTGAAGAGGTTGAACGCCTCCAGCCGCAGCTGCAGGCGCGCGGCGCGGGCGCCGACGCCGAACTCGCGCATCAGGCCGAGATTGACGTTCGAGTAGCCCGGCCCTTCGAGCGTGTTTCGTCCGACGTTGCCGAAGCTCCCGAACGGCGGCATCGCGAACGCCGCCGTGTTGAACCACTGATCCGGCCCCGGATCCGGCACCTCCGAGTTGCCCGTCTGATTCGGCCGATCGTTTGCGCCGAAGCCGAGAACGGATCGTCCTGTGTTGCTGTTGTCCAGCTCCGGGAGAAGGGCGACGGTGAACGGCCGGCCGCTCTGCAGCGCGACCACCCCTTCGAGCTGGAGCGCCCACGGCAGCTCGTACGAGAAGCTCGCAGAGAACCGATGTCGGACGTCGAAGTTCGAGCGCCCGCGCTCTGGCGCGACGTTGTTGCTGTCCTGCGGGAAGTTGGGATCGCCCGTGCTCGCGAAGAATCCCGACGCGTCGTCGGTCGATTCTGAAAGCGTGTACGCGGCGACGAACGCGAGGCCACGGTCGAGACGTTGGCTGAACGTCAGCTGGAGGCTGTCGTACTGCGACTCGGCGCGCGACTCGACGAGCGTGATGTCGGCAAAAAATGGATTTGGCCGCAGATTGAACGGCTGCGGGCTCGGCGCCGGCTGGTTCATGTCGCGCGCCGCGATGAGCTGGCGGCCTCGCGTGCCGACATACGCCGCTTCGATCGCGCGGGTGCGCCCGAGCTGACGCTGCACGCCGGCGGAGAAGTGGTGCAGCTTGCCGGTCTGGAAGTCGCGTTGGATCGCGAGCGCCGAGTCCGGCGTGGGGAGCGGATAACTCGCGGGCCACGGATCGTTCAGCAGAAGCGGGAACGTCGGCAGCGGGAAGTAGATGCTGAGATCGAAATACGGCTGGTTGAAGTACAGCCCTTCCGACGTCGCGAGCGCCGATTGGTCGAAGTAGAGACCGTAGCCGGCGCGGACGGAGGTGCGCCCGTCGGCGTCCGGGGTCCAGGCGACGCCGGCGCGCGGGCCGACGTTGTTCCGGTCCGCCTCGTAGCCGCCCCGCGGCATGTTGCCCGTGCCGACCGGCACGAGGGTGCCGGTCGCGGGATCGTACAACGTGGCGCGATCGTCTTCGTCCACCGGCGGCGAGTTGTAGTCGTAGCGCAGACCAGCGGTCACCGTGACGTTCGGCGCGATGCGGATGCTGTCGTTGACGAAGAGGTTGAAGCTGTGCGTGCGCAGCCGCTGCGGGTTGTCGAGCCGCGCGCCGGTCGTGAAGAGCGGCAAGCCGAGCAGCAGATCGGCGAGCGGGTTGCCGGTGTACGGCGACGGGCTCACGAAGCTGATATTGCCGCGCGACTGCACGTCGCGGAACGCGTCTTGATCAGTCGCCCGGAAGTCCACGCCCGCCTTGACGAGGTGCCGCCCGGGCGCCCACGACACGGTGTCGAGCGTCTGGATCATGGTCGTCGTGCTGTCCTGCGGGTTGTTGTACTCATCACCGATCGGCGAGTACCCCGAGATCGTGATGAAGCTCAGCCCCCAGTCACGCGGATTGGACGACAGCTCGGGCAGGCCGATCTCGCGGTTGAGACTGCGCCCCTGGTTCTCCTGGAAGACGCCGGTCGCCACGCGCGTCCAGGCGACGCGCGCTTCGTTGACGAGCGCGGCGGCGAACGGGCGCGTGTACGAGACGGCGAGATTCTGCGCGCGGCGCGGGACGTCGTTGCCGTAGCCCGGCACCGCGGAAAACTGCGGCCCCGCGAACGGCTCGAACAGCCGCCGATCCGCGAAGCTGTAGCGCACCGTCAGCGTGGCGCCGCCGCCGTCCACGTGGTCCGCCCGCACGTCGAAGTGATCCGCCTCGTCCACCTGCGCCGGCGACGAGACGAAGTTGCCCGCGCTGCCCTCGCGGTTCGGCTGCGGGTACAGGTTCGCGATCGCGCGCCCGGTCGGATGCTGGACGGCGGAGGGAATCTGATTGCCCGGAAACGGAAACGGGGTGCCGGGGAAGGTCGGCCGCGCGGCGCTCCGCGAGAAGTCGCCAGCCCGCTCGGCGGCGGTCGGGACCGTCGTGACGCGCGTGATACCCTCGTTCAGCCGCGTCCCCTCGTAGTCGGCGAAGAAAAACAATCGGTTCGCCTTGATTGGACCTCCCGCAGACCCGCCGAACTGATATCGCTCGTACTCTGGCGCCTCTTCGTCGCGCGGCGCGAAGAAGTTGCGCGCGTCGAGCGCGCCGTTGCGGAGGAACAGATACCCCGTGCCGTTCAGCCGGTTCGCGCCCGACCGAGTGATGACGTTGACCTGTGCGCCGGCGTTGCGCCCGAACGACGCGTCGTAGCCGCTCGTCAGGACCTCGAACTCGCGAATCCCGTCGACCGGCGGACGGACGGCGACGCCGTTCAGCTTCGGATCGAGGTTGTAGACGCCGTCGAGCAGGTACGCGTTCGCGTCCTCGCGGCCGCCGCTGCCGCTGAAGGCGAAGTCGCCGCGGACCGACGTCGCCGATCCCTGGGCGGAGGGCGCGATCCCGGGCGCCAGCAGCGCCAGCTCGAGAAAGTTGCGGCCGTCGAGCGGCAGCCGCGCGATCTGGTTCGCGTCGATCACGGTCCCGATCGCCGGCGAGTCGCGGTCGATCGGCGGCGCCTCGGCGGTGACATCCACGGTCACGGGCGGCGCGGTGATCGACAGGGCCGCGGCCATCCACTCGGCGCGGTTCACGGTCAGCTCGAGCCGCCGCTCGTACGGCGCGTACCCCTGCGCGCGAATCGCGAGACGATGCGCGCCCGGAGCGAGGGGCACGAGCGTGAAATCTCCTTCGGGTCCGGTGGTGACCGTACGGATCTCACCAGTCTCGTCGCGTGTCAACGTGAGCGACGCGCCGGCGATCGGATCGCCTGTCGGACCGGTCACCCTGCCGCGCACCGACGCGAGATGCGTCTGCGCCGCTGCGGCGGCCGGGACCAATAGCGTGACGAACAGCAGCAGTCGTGTGATCACGGAATCCTCTAAAAAGTCGTTCGAGCGGGACGCCGGCGCGAGTACGATGACCGAACCCTATCTTACAAGGAGCCGATAATCATGAAAGCGTTCGCACTCGCAGGTCTTTTGACGCTCGCCGCAGCCCCGACGTTCGCGCAAACGCCGCCGCCGGCCCAGCCGCCGCCAGGCACGTCCGGGCAGCCCTCCGGGCAGGCCGCTCAGCCGCCCGCCAAGGTCGATCTGGCGATGGCCATCCGGAACAGCCACAACACCATCAAGGGCAACCTGCTCAAGTCCGCCGAGAAGATGAGCGAAGCGGATTACGCGTTCAAGCCCGCGGGCATCATGCCCGAGGTGCGCACCTACGGCCAGTTCATCGGTCACGTCGCCGACGCGAACTACCTGCTCTGCGCGCGCGCGAAGGGCGAGGCCAACCCGATGGGCCAGACCTCGATCGAGAAGACGAAGACCGCCCGCGCCGACCTGATCAAGGCGCTGTCAGACGCGATCGCATACTGCGACACGGTCTACTCGACGCTCACCGACGCCCAGGCGCTCGAGTTCATCTCCGTTCCCGGGCCGAACAACACGACGCGCCAGATCGTCCGCGCCGCGCCGCTCATGAGCAACAACGCGCACAACAACGAGCACTACGGCAATCTCGTGACCTACATGCGCGTGAAGGGGATCATTCCTCCGTCGTCTGAGCCGCGGTAGTACTCAAGTACGAAGCTCGAAGGACGAAGGCTGAAGTAAACGCTCATTGCTGAGTGAGGAATGCTGAATGCTGACTGAATTCCGCAGTCAGCACTCAGCATTCAGCAATGGGCTACCGCGAAGCGGTAGTCGTGTCCCGCCGTGGTTGCGGCTTCGGCAGCGGCTTGCGCGGCAGCTTCTCGTCGCGGTTTGCCGTCTGATACACGAACGCCGCGACGATGACGGCGTTCTGCTTCATGTCCGGTTCCTGGATCCGTTCGTAGACGTCCATGTTCGAGTGGTGGGTGCGCGAGTCGTACTCGACCGGATCCTGGATGAACTGGAAACCGGGCAGCCCCGCCGCGTCGAACGCGAGGTGGTCGGTCCCGCCCGTGTCCTGGATGCTCAGCGTCGTCATCCCCAGGTTGCGGAACGGTTCCATCCAGGCGCGGAAGAGCGGCGCGATGGCTTCGTTCCCCTGCAGGTAGACGCCGCGGATCTTCCCGGTGCCGTTGTCCACGTTGAAGTACCCGGATAGCTTTGCGTGCTCCGGCTTGAGCTGCATCGTCTCGGGATCCGCGAAGTGGTTCTTCACGTACGCGCGCGACCCCAGCAGCCCGTTCTCCTCGCCGCTCCACAGAGCGATCCGGATCGTGCGGCGCGGCTTCAGGCTCGTCGCCTTGAGGATGCGTACCGCCTCCATCATCACGGCCGATCCGGCGGCGTTGTCGGTGGCGCCCGTGCCCGAGTGCCACGAGTCGAAGTGCGCGCCGAGCATAACGACCTCGTCCGCTCTGTCGGTCCCCGGGATCTCCGCGATCACGTTGAACGGGGGCTCTTCAGCATGAAACGTGTTCTTCACGTCCAGCTCGAGGCGGACCGGAATCTTCTTCTGGAGCGTGCGGACGATGCGGCCGTAGTGCTCGACCGCAAGGCTGACCTCGGGGATAATCGATTCGCGCGGGGTCTGCGAGCCGCGCTCGCCGCGCACGCCGCCCCCCTGCACGAAGACCGTGCCGCCGTCTCCGCGGCCGGCGTCGATGACCGCCAGCGCCCCTTCATCCTTGTAGAACTGGAGCCGCTTGCGCGCGAGCTCCGCGGCCGCGCGGTTGAACTGACGTCCGCCCTGCCGCGCCCGCGTGTCGTCCTCGGCCGACAGCTCCTCGAGGTCCTTCTCAGTGTAGCGGTGCGACGGCGCCGTCGTGACCTCGCGCACCTCGCGCACCGGCGCGCTCAGCACGAACTTCCCGGCAAGCTGTCCCTTGAACCTCGCGAAATCCGCTTCGCTTTCGATCGGCGCGAACACGGCCTCCGCGATCACTGGCCCGTTCGTGCCGGGCGACCAGGCCTTCGGGTACCCGATCAGCGGGTACGCCTGCGGCGCCACCACGTGCGCAGCGAAGCGTTCGTTCGACCAGCCGCGGCCGAACGTCCCCCAGGGCTCCAGCTTGACGTTCGCGAGCCCCCACTCCTTCATCGTCTTCTCGGCCCAGCCGGCCGCCGCGCGAATGTTGGGCGAGCCTGTCAGGCGCGGACCGTGGATGTCGGTCAGCCAGCTCGTGATCTCCATGACCTGCGACCGCTGCAGACCTTCCTCTTTAATGCGGTACAGGGCGTCGTAATCGAGGCGCTCGTCGCGCGCCGCCAGCGGCAGCGCCAACCCCGCGGCCAGCGCCGTGGTGAGCAGAACACTCTTCATCCCATCCCTCCCGCGCCCTCAGCATACCTCCGGAGCCGCGCCGTTCGTGTAATCCGTGGAATCCGGCCGATTACAAGTTTCTCGGGCGAGTGGTCGTTCCTGTAACAACCGGAATAACAGATTCGGCGGAGCCGTTTTTTCGCGGAGGCTCGCAACTGCCGCCCCGCAAACGAGATCGAGGCCGAGCGGACGGCTGGTGCGCCGGTTGCAACGCGCGAAGCAGAGGGTGTCCATGAACGCCGCCCAGGTACCTGTCCGCCCGGCAGACCGCCCCGGTTTCACAGACGGTCTTGGAACGCGATCGGTCATCGCCGACAGCGCCACCGGCGAGTCGCTGGAGCTCCTGACCATCCGTCCCGAGCTGACGCGCGTCGCCTCGTTCGAGTTTGCGTTGCGCGAGCGGTCGGCGCGGCTGGCCAACTTCCGCCACGAGGACTTCGCGCGCGTCCGGCGGATCGATCGGACACCGGACGGTGGCCTCGGCATCGTGTCCGACTACATCCCTGGCGCGCGTCTCTCCGACGTCCTGAACGTCTCGAGCCAGCGCCGTCTGCCGCTCGACGTCGGCGCGGCATTCTGCCTCGTCCGTCAGCTCGTTCCGGCGATCGCGTTCCTCCACGACAACGCGCGCGACGTCGCGCACGGCGCGATCGCGCTCGAGCGCCTCGTCGTCACGCCGCTCGGCCGGCTGATGGTCGTCGAGCACGTCGTCGGATCCGCGCTCGAGCAGCTCCGTTTCTCGCGCGAGCACCTCTGGCGCGAGGTCCGGGTCGCGATGCCCCCTTCGGCGGGCGCGCCCCGCTTCGATCATCACGCCGACGTCACGCAGATCGGCGTCGTCGTCCTGCAGCTCGTCCTCGGACGGCCGCTGCGGTCCGATGAGTATCCCGCGCGCCTCGCGTCGCTCGTCGATCAGGCGGCGATGACGACGGCCGGAGGAGAGCGGCGGCCGCTGACGCTCGGTCTGCACTCGTGGCTCGTGCGCGCGCTGCACATCGATCTGCGCCGTGCCTTCGCGTCGGCGCGCGAAGCCTGCCAGGCGCTCGAGCAGATGCTCGCCGCCGAGCCGGGCTACGTCGCCGCGCCGGTGTCACTCGAAACGTTCCTCGCGCGCGTGATGGAGGCGGCCCCGAGCGCTCCGGCGCCGGCTGACAACGTGCCGCTGACCCGGGTCGACCCGGTCACGCCGCCGCCGATGCCTGCCCCGAGCATGCCCGCGGCAGAGGTCGAAGCGGCGGCCCCAATCGTCGCTGACCCGGTCACGCCGCCCCCGATGCCTGCCCCGAGCGTCCCCGTGACGCGTGTCGAGAGGCCTACACCGAGCGCACCCGTCACCTGGGTCGAGGCACCGGCCGTCACTCCCTCGGTTCCGCCGCCGGCGCCCGTGTCGCGCGTCGACGCGCTGATGCCCGAGCCGATGCCGGAGGCGTCTGGAAGCCAGCCGATCGAGCTGGCGTCGATCGACGCGCGTCCCTTCGAGCCGGATCTCAGGCAGATGCTTCAGCTCGATCGGCGCGAGTCGGAAAAGACGCCCGCCCGTGGAACGGCGCGCACCGAGGTGACGCCTTCCCGCGGAACACCCCGCGTCGAGCCGCCGCCGCCCGTCACGACGACGCCGGGCACTCCGGTGAAGCGCCTCGACCTTTCGGTCGAGCCGATCGGGGCGAGCATCGGCGAGGTCGCTGACAGCCCGTTCGGACGGCGGTCGACTGAGCCCATCACGCTCAAGGCAGAGCCGCGGCGCTACACGGCCGAGCCGCGGCACACGCCCGAGCCGCCGCCGTTTGTCGCCGATCTCAAGAGACGGGGCGGGGGCGGCAAGCGCCGCCTTATCGCCGCGATCATCGCCGCCGTGGTGATCGTCGCTGCGGCCGGAGTTTATGCGTCCCGGTGGCTCCTGACCGGCTCGGCGGACCCCGCCGTCCAGCTCGGCATCGTGCTCGTCGAGTCCAATCCGGCCGGCGTGCAGGTGTTCGTCGACGGTGAGGCTCGCAGCCTGACGCCCGCCAAGCTTTCGCTCAAGCCTGGCGCGCACCTCATCGAGCTGCGCGGCCGCGGCACGCCGCGCGTGCGCTCCGTCATGGTGGAGGCGGGCGCGACGGTGTCGCACTACGTCGAGCTCGCGGAAGCGTCGACGCCGCTGACCGGCCAGCTCGACGTGCGATCCGACCCGCCCGGCGCGCGCGTCAAGGTCGACGGGCAGGAAGCGGGCGTCGCGCCGATCCTGGTGTCCAACCTGCAGCCCGGCGAGCACACCGTCGTCCTGCAGAACGAACACGGCACGGTGCGGCACACGGTGACGATCGAGCCCGGCTTGACCGCCGCGCTCGTCACGCCGATGGCCGCGGGGCCGGCGTCGGGATGGATCTCGATCGCCGCGCCGTTCGCCATGCAGGTCTACGAGAGAGGCGAGCTCGTCGGCTCGACCGAGACCGACAGGATCATGGTCACCGCCGGCTCGCACGAGTTCCACATCGTCAACGAGACGCTCGGCTTCCGCCTGACGCGCCACGTGAACGTCGCGGCCGGGAAGGTCGCGCCGATCGGCATTGAGCTGCCGAACGGTGTCGTCAACATCAACGCGGTCCCGTGGGCCGAAGTGTTCGTTGACGGCCGCGCCGTCGGGGAAACCCCGATCGGCAACCTCGCACTGCCGATAGGCCCGCACGAGGTCGTCTTCCGGCATCCGC
>JBOGJB010000165.1:0-6616 GCA_050745085.1 Vicinamibacterales bacterium | reverse complement strand
GGTGGACAGGGTCACGACGTAATCATCATGCCGTCAAACATCCTGGTTCCGGAGCTGGGCGAGTCGATCGTGGACGCGCGCGTGGCGCGCTGGTTGAAGAAGGAAGGGGAGCGCGTGTCGGCTGGCGACCCGCTCGTCGAGCTCGAGACCGACAAGATCGACCTCGAGGTCGGCGCGCCGCAGGCGGGTGTGCTGGCGCGCATCGATCGCCGCGACGGCGAGGACGTGAAGATCGGCGAGGTGCTCGGGATCATCGAGGAGGAGGCCAGGGGAGCGCCTGCGGCCGGCCCGAGCGGCGAGCGCAGCGAGACCGCGAGCGCGAGCGAGCGGGGGTGGGGCCCCGCGAGCACGAAAGAAAGCAAGCCGGAGACGGAAACAGCCGGACCGAAGGAGCAGGAGCGGGAATCAGACAGAACGCGCGCGACGCCCTCCGCCCGGCGTCTCGCCGACCGGCACGACGTCGAGATCTCGAATGTGAAAGGGACCGGTGACGCCGGGCGCGTCATGCGCCGGGACGTCGAGGGAGCTCTTGGTGCTACCGGTGCTACCGGTGCTGCAGGTGCGACGGGTGCTCCGGGTGCGACGGCGGCACCGAAAGCACCCATAGCACCCATAGCACCTGTAGCACCCCTCGCACCCGGTCCTCGTCCGAGTTCCGAGCGAAGCGAGGAACGCGTCCGGATGTCCAGGCGCCGCGCGACGATCGCGAAGCGCCTGGTCGAGGCGCAGCGAACCGCCGCGATGCTCACGACCTTCAACGAGGTCGACATGACCGCGGTGATGGCGCTGCGCGAGCGGCGGAAGCAGGCGTTCAAGGAGAAGCACGGCGTCGGCCTCGGCATCGCCTCGTTCTTCGTGAAAGGCGCGATCGGCGCGCTCCGCGAGTTTCCCCGTCTCAACGCCGAGATCCAGGGTGACGAGATGGTCCTCAAGCGCTACTACGACATCGGGATCGCCGTCGGCGCCGAGGAAGGGCTGGTCGTTCCCGTGCTGCGCGACGCCGATCGGATGTCGTTCGCCGCGATCGAGCTGGGGATTCGTGACTTCGCGAGGCGCGCGAACGACGGCACGCTGACACTCGAGGATCTGAAGGGCGGGACGTTCACGATCACCAACGGCGGTGTGTTCGGCTCGCTGATGAGCACGCCCATCCTGAACCCGCCGCAGGTCGGTATTCTCGGCCTTCACAAGATCGAAGATCGGCCGATCGCCGTGCAGGGAAAGGTCGAGATTCGGCCGATGATGTACGTCGCGCTCTCGTACGATCACCGGATCGTGGACGGCGCCGAGGCGGTCAGATTCCTCGTGTGCGTCAAAGAGCTCGTCGAGGATCCCGGGACGCTGCTCATCGAGTCTTAGGGAAGAGCAGGCCGACGTTTAAGCCGCGCGCCGCGCGCCGAGCGTGAGCGAGCAGCCTTAAGCCGGCGCGAGCGCGAGGCGGCGAGCGCCCGCGAGCGGGGGTGGGGCCCCGCGAGCACAGTAATGTAGTAGGTCGTGGGGGTGGGGCTTCAACAATGCTGAAGGCCGAAGGACGAATGCTGAAGTTAGCGCGCCGAGCCTAAGCGAGGCGTGGTAGGCGTTGGGGGTGGGGCCCCAACGCAAGCAAAAGAAAATGACTGAGATAGACGGCATCGTCGACGAGCTGCAGCGCGAGTACGGCGGCGACGCGTGGTACGGCTCATCGCTGCGCGACCTCCTGAAGGGCGTAACGGCGGCCCAGGCGGCCACGCGGCCTGTGCCGCACGCGCACTCGATCTGGGAGCTCGTCCTGCACATCGCCGCCTGGAAACGCGAAGTCGCGTCACGGATGGAGGGACGGCCGGCGGGTGAACCGACGGGGGGAGACTGGCCCGAGGCGCCGTCGGACGGCCAGGCCACCGACACCGGCTGGGCGGAGGCGCTGGAACAGCTGCACCAGGCGCAGGTCGCGCTCATCAGCGCCGCCGGCCAGCTCCCGCCATCACGGCTGCATTCCCCCGTCACCGATCCGCGCAACCGGCCGCTCGGCACCGGCGTCTCGCATTACGTCACGCTCCACGGCGTCGCGCAGCACGACGTGTACCATGCCGGGCAGATCGCCATTCTCAAGAAAGCGCTCGGCTCGTAGCGCACTGGCGCTGCTCGTGGTCGCCGTCCCCCCGGCCGCGCAGCCGCGGACGCTCGAGGATGTGCTGACGGCGGCAGCCGCCTACGTCGGCCAGTACGAAGCGGAGCTCGGCGCGATGATCGCCGAGGAGCGCTACGACCAGAAGGTCGTCTCCCCCAGGCGGCGTGATGTCCGGCGGCGGCTCGACTCGCACTTCCTCTTCCTTCGCGTGCCGGGGACGAACGAGTGGCTGGGCTTTCGCGACGTCTACGCCGTGAACGGCCGTCCGGTACGCGCGCGTGAGGATCGCCTGGCCGCGCTCCTGATCGATCCGACGGCCGACGTCGCCGCGCGCGCCAAGGCGATCGTCGGCGAAAGTTCCCGGTACAACCTCGGCCGGCAGGACCACACCGTAAACGTCCCGCCGCTCGTGCTCGACTGGATTACCGACAGTGTCCGGCCGCGCCTCGTGTTCTCAAAGCGCGGCGAGGAGCGCATTAGCGGCGTCCAAGCGTGGCGAATCGGCTTCAAAGAGATCTCGCGGCCGACGCTCGTCCGGACTCCGCAAGGCGGTGATGTGCTGTCGGAGGGAACGTACTGGATCGAGCCTGGCACTGGGCGTGTCCTGGAGACCGAGCTCGTCTCGCATGTCGAGATCGGACCGGGCGCTGGCGCGCTCGAGGATGTTTTGGCTGCGGCGACGGGACGCTACAAGGTCAGGACGGTCAGGTCGCTCGTTCGCGTCAGCTACCGGCCCGATTCCCGGCTGAGCGTGCTGGTGCCCGTCGAGATGCGCGAGAAGCTCGAGGTGCCGCCGTACGGCGCCGCGGAAGGCACGGCGAAGTACAGCAACTTCCGGCGTTCGAAGCCACGGCCCGGATCAAGTAAGGTGCTCAAGGTGCTCAAGGTGCTCAAGGTGCTCAGGGTGCTCATGGTGCTCAGGTGCGGTGCGGTTCTGGCTTTGGTGCTCTGTGCGGAGGTGCTGATCCGCGCAGACCTGTGGCACCATAGCACCCTGAGCATCAGCACCTTGAGCACCGTGAGCACGGAGCACCTTGAGTAGTTACACAGCCAAAGACATCACCGTCCTCGAGGGCCTCGAGCCCGTCCGCAAGCGTCCCGGCATGTACATCGGCGGGGTCGGATCGGCCGGTCTGCATCACCTCGTCTGGGAGATCCTCGACAACGCCGTCGACGAAGCGATGAACGGCTTCGCGTCGAACGTGACCGTCACGCTGCACGACGACGGCGCCTCGGTGACCGTGACCGACGATGGACGCGGGATTCCGGTCGACAAGCATCCGCAGACGAAGAAAAGCGCGCTCGAAGTGATCTTCACGACGCTCCACGCGGGCGGCAAGTTCGAGCACGGCAACTACAAGACCGCCGGCGGTCTCCACGGCGTCGGCGCCAGCGTCGTCAACGCGCTGTCGAAGGAGCTCGTCGCGACCGTCAGGCGCGACGGCGCGCAGTACGAACAACGGTTCAAACAGGGCAAGCCGGCCAGCGCCGTGAAGAAGCTGGGCCAGGCGCGCGGCAGCGGCACGACCGTCTACTTTCGCCCCGATGCGGCGATCTTCCCGAAGGTGGAGTTCGACCCGACGATCATCCGCGAGCGGCTCGAGACCGCGAGCTACCTTCACAAAGGGGTCAAGTTCGTCTTCGAGGACGAGACCGGGAGGAAGAAGGAAACCTTCCAGCACAACGAAGGGCTCGTCGATTACCTGAAGAAGATTGTGAAGGAGCGTGAGGCGGCGCCGGTGCACGAGGCGACGTTCGCGCTCGAGCGGAGCGGAGACGAGGGTTTACGCCTCGAGCTCGTGCTGCAGTGGACGCAGTCGACCGACGAGCACCTGCGGAGCTACGTCAACGGCATCCCGACCGGTTCGGGCGGCACCCATGAGAACGGGTTCCGCGCCGGGATTGGTAAGGCCGTGCGAAACTTCATCGAGACCCACAATCTCACGCCGAAGGGCGTCTCGATCGCGGCCGAGGACATCCGCGAAGGGCTCGTCGGGGTGCTGAGCGCCTTCATCCAGGATCCGCAGTTCCAGGGACAGACCAAGGATCGCCTGAACAACCCCGAGACGGCCTCGGCCATGGACTCGACGGTCCGTCCGGCGCTCGAGCACTGGCTGAACCACAACATCAGCGTCGCCGAGTCGATCGTCGCCCGCATCATCCTCGCCGCCCGGGCGCGCGAAGCGAGCCGCGCGGCGCAGGCGGAGGTGACGCGGCGCGGCGCGAGCGCCGGGCGGCTCACGCTGCCAGGGAAGCTCAGCGACTGCACGTCCCCCGGGCGCGACGACAGCGAGATCTTCATCGTCGAGGGAGATTCGGCGGGCGGGTCGGCGAAGCAGGGGCGCGACCGTGCGAAGCAGGCGATCCTTCCGCTGCGCGGCAAGGTTCTGAACGCCGAGAGCGCGTCCATCTCCAAGGTGCTCGAGAACAAAGAGCTGTCCGACCTGGTCACCGCGCTCGGCTGCGGCATCGGGAAGAACTTCGACCTGTCGCGCCTCCGGTACGGCCGCGTGATCATCCTGGCCGACGCCGACTCGGACGGCCACCACATCGCGACACTGTTGATGACGTTTATCTACAGGCACATGCCGCAGCTCATCACGAATGGCAAGGTGTTTCTCGCGCAGCCGCCGCTGTACCGCATCGACATCGGCAAGGAGACGTTCTGGGCGCTGGACGAGGCGCACAAGGCACGCCTGCTGAAGCAGCACGGCAACGGCCGCACGAACGCCGAGATCACGCGGTTCAAGGGGCTCGGCGAGATGATGCCGAAGGTGCTCTGGGAAACGACGCTTAACCCGCGGACGCGGCGGCTGCTGCGCGTGGCGATCGCGGATCACATCATGACGGACCGCGTCATCAACGAGCTGATGGGCAAGGACGCGTCGGCGCGGTTCAAGTTCATCATGGAGAGAGCCGAGGACGCCAAGGAACTGGACGTGTAGTCTTAGTTCTTAGTGCCCCTACGCCTTCCTCAACGCGCTCGCCAGGTTGGTGAGCGCCAGTTCCACGAGCTTCCGTGACGTCGCGATGTTCATCCGCATATGACCCGCACCACCGAGCCCATACGACGGGCCCTGGTTCATGTGCACCTTCGCGTGCTTCACGAAGTACCGCTCGACCATGGTCTCGGGCGTGGCCGCTGGAGGTGACACGGCTTTGTTCCGGTTGGCCTCGTCGGCCAGCGCCTTTGCACCAATCTTGTCGACGACGGCGCTGACGTCCAGCCATGCGAGGTAAGTGCCCTCTGGCTTGACGTACTTGATCGACGGGATATTCGCGCGGATGAACCGCTCAACGAAGTCGTGATTGCCGTCGATGTAATCCACGAGCTGGTTGAGCCACTCCTCGCCATCCATATACGCGGCCCGATTGGCGACGATGCCGAGCGTGCTCAGATCCGCCCGGTGATTCTCCTTCAATCTCGCAAGCAGCGCTGGGTTCGTGGAATAGAACCACCCGATCTTGTGCGCCGCAAGGCCGAACGACTTGCTCGCCGCCTTGAAGGTGATGCTGTTGTTGACAATGTCTTTGTTGGGCAGGCTCGCGAACGGCGTGTACTTGTGCCCCTTGGTGACGAAGTCGCAGTGGATCTCGTCGGCGAGCACGACGACACGCCGCGTAAGGCAGATCTCGCCGATTTTCATCAGGTCGGCCGCACTCCAGCAGTTACCGGTCGGATTCTGCGGATTGCAGAGGATGAACGTATTCGTGTCGTGACTGATCCGCCGCTCGAAGTCGTCGAAGTCCATCGAGTAGCGGCCGTTCACGAGCTTCAGCAGGCTTTCTTCCGGCTTCACACGGGCGAAGGTAAGGTCCGAATAGAACCCGTCATACACGGGCGTCTGCAGAAGGACCTTGCTGCCTGGCGGCGAAAACGTCTGCAGTGCGGCGATGAGCGCCGGGTGAACACCCGCCGCGATCACCACCGAATCAGGATCGATGTCGACTCCGTAGCGCCGCCTGTTCCAGGCAACGATGCCGTCGATAAACGAGCGGGGCATGTCGAGGTAGCCCCAGTTCTCGTGCTCGAGCCGCTCGTGCAGCGCTTTGGTGATCGCCGGCGCGGCCTTGAAGTCCATGTCCGCTATGCCCATGCCGACCGCGATGCTGCCCGCGCCGTAAGTTCTGATCTGCCGATCCCATTTGGTGCAGTCGGTGCCGACGCGGTTGTAGACGGTGTCGAAGTCGTACTTGCCGTCAGGTGCCTCGAACGCGGCGGCTGCGACAGGTGAGGTTCCGGCACTCGCCACGCCCACAACCGCCGTCATGCCAGCGCTCTTCAGAAACGCTCTGCGATTGAACGATCCACGCGGTGCCATGCGTGTGCTCCTTGTGCGCCGGGTTAAACCGGCGAGGTGTAGTGAATGAAAGAGTCATACGGTAAAGGGCCAGCGACCCCTACCGCCCCCGAGTCATGCGGAGCCGCCTGCGAGGGTGGCGTCGAAGCGTTGACAGGGGCACGTGCGGGCCGGGTATTCAGCCGCGAAAGACACTTCCTCCGGGGTG
>JBOGJB010000164.1:0-2682 GCA_050745085.1 Vicinamibacterales bacterium | reverse complement strand
GGCCGACACCGGCGCGAACGTGTCGGTGTCGGCACGGCGCCCGGATGACGCGGCGGGCGTCGCAGTGCTCGCGGGCGGGACGGTGACGCCGTTTCCACCCCCGCGGGGAAGCTGGGACGTGCTCGTCAACGCGACACCGGTCGGCATGGCCGGATTCGACGAGGCATCTCCGATCGACCAGCGTCTGCTCGCGGGCGGGTCGCTGGTCTACGACCTCATCTATTGGCCGCCGGTGACGCGTCTCATGTCAGACGCGGCACGCGCTGGCTGCCGGACGCTCGGAGGTCTGCCCATGCTCGTCGCGCAGGCGGAGCGGCAGTTCGAGTGGTGGACCGGCGCGCGTCCGCGCGCGGGGTTGTTTGAAGAAGCCGCAAGGACGCGTCTGGAGGGGCCGGTCTTCAGACCGGCCCGATACGAATGAAACACACGACCTATGAGGAGTTCGTCGAGCTGGCGCGACGCGGGACGTTTGTGCCGGTCTCGAAGGAGATCATGGCGGACCTGCTCACGCCGGTCTCCGCGTTCGTGAAGATCGCGGAGCACTCCGACTACGCCTTCCTGCTGGAAAGCGTCGAAGGAGGCGAGCGCATGGCGCGCTACTCCTTCCTGGGCAAGGATCCGTTCCTCGTGCTGCGAGCGCGCGACGGCAAGACCATCATCGAGCGGTCCGGCACGCGCGAGGAGACGACCGAGCCGTTCGTGACGGCGTTGCGCGGCCTCATGGCGGACTTTCAGGCGGCCCACGTCCCGGATCTCCCGCGTTTCACCGGGGGCGCCGTGGGCTTTCTCGGCTACGACGCCTCTCCGTGGTTCGAGCCGTCGCTGAACCCGGCCTGGTCGGCGTCGCGCGCCGGAGCCTCCGTCGAGGCGCGTGAAGACGAGGCAGGGTTCATGTTGTTCGACACGGTGCTGGCGTTCGACCACGTCAAGCATCGGATCCTCGTCATCGCGAACGCGCGCATCACGCCGGACGAGGATCTCGAGGCGCTGTATCAGTTCGCGTGCGCGAAGATCCAGTTCCTCGAGCGCGAGCTGGAACGCGCGCTGTCGCAGCCCGCGCCGTCGCGGCGCGAATCCGGGCCGGTCAGGTCGAACGTGTCGCGCGACGCGTTCGAGGACGGCGTCCGGTCGCTCAAGGAGAACATCGCCGCGGGAGACATCTATCAGGCGGTGCTGTCGCAGCGGTTCGACACCGACGTCGCGTCCGACCCGTTCACGATCTACCGCGCGCTGCGGCACGTGAACCCGTCGCCCTACATGTACTTCATCCGGATGGGCGGCCTGTCGATCGTCGGCTCCTCCCCCGAGATGCTCGTGCGGGTGGAAGGTCGCCGGGTCGAGACGCACCCGATCGCTGGCACGCGGCCGCGCGGCACGAGCGAGGAGGACGACCTGCGCCTGGCCGAGGAGCTGAAGCGCAACGAGAAGGAGCGGGCCGAGCACGTGATGCTGGTCGACCTCGGTCGCAACGATCTCGGACGGGTGTGCGAGTACGGGTCGGTTCGCGTGCCGCAGTTCATGGCGATCGAGCGGTACTCGCATGTCATGCACCTCGTGTCGACAGTCGAAGGACGGCTCGACGAGGCCTACGACCGGCTCGACGCGCTCGTGGCCTGTTTCCCGGCCGGGACCGTGTCGGGCGCGCCCAAGATCCGCGCCATGGAGCTGCTGTCGGGACTCGAGCCGACGCGGCGCGGCATCTACGCCGGCGCCGTCGGATACCTCGATTTCGCGGGCAATCTCGACTTCTGCATCACGATCCGGACGATCACGATTCGCGAGGGGCGCGCGTCGGTTCAGGCCGGCGCGGGGATCGTCGCCGACTCGAACCCCGCGGCGGAATACGAAGAAACGCGCGACAAGGCGAGGGCGCTCCTTCAGGCGATCGAGATGGCAGAGAAAGAATTGTGATGCAATCGCCCAAGTACGAAATCCGAAGTACGAAGGCTGAAGTAAGGCAGAAGTTAGAAGTTCGAACTTCACTTCAGCCTTCGTACTTCGAGCTTCGTACTTGAGCAGGCGTAGCAGCATGCTCCTGCTGATCGACAACTACGACTCGTTCACGTTCAACCTCGCCCAGTACCTTGGCGAGTTGGGCGCGTCGCCCGTCGTCAGGCGGAACGATCGAATCACGCTCGACGAGATCGAGGCGATGCGGCCCGAACGGATCGTCATCTCGCCGGGGCCGGGCCGGCCGGAGGATGCCGGCGTGTCGGTCGACGTCATCCGCCGGTTCGGGCCCCACGTGCCGCTGCTCGGCGTGTGCCTCGGGCACCAGGCAATCGGGTTTGCGTTCGGCGGCCGGGTCGTCCGCGCGCCGGTCCTGATGCACGGCAAGACCTCGTCGGTCGAGCACGACGGCAAGGGCGTGTTCAAGGGAATCCCCGGACCGTTCGCCGCCGGCCGGTATCACTCGCTCGCCGTCGCGCCTGACGGGTGGCCCGGCGACCTGGAGATGGCCGCGCGCGCGACCGAGGACGGGACGGTCATGGGGCTGCGCCACAAGACGTACCCCGTGCACGGCGTGCAGTTTCATCCCGAGTCGGTCCTGACGGGCGAGGGGCGGCGGATCCTGCGGTCCTTTCTGGAGCTGTGATGTTTTCGACGCTGATTGAGAAGCTGTCGCGCCGCGAGGATTTGTCGTCAGAGGAGGCGGCCGGCGCCATGGCCGCGATCATGGAC
>JBOGJB010000163.1:0-2092 GCA_050745085.1 Vicinamibacterales bacterium | reverse complement strand
GCCGCCGCTCGACCGCGGCGGCGACGTCAGCGACCGTGATGTCCTCGAGGCACCACGCGCGCGCCGTGCAACGCCGCCGGTGATGACAGCGGCACGCGTCGAAGCGCGAGAGGCACACGTCGGCGGGCGCCCACGGCCCGTTGCGCGCCGGGCTGGTCGGGCCGTAGAGACCGACGATCGGCGCGCCGACGGCGGCGGCGATGTGAATCGGGCCGGTGTCCCCGGAGATCATCAATGACGCTGCGCGCGACAGCTCGACGAGATCCGAAATGGTGGTCCTCGGCGCGACGAGCGCGGTGCCGTTCGAGGCGCCGGCGACGGCGCGCGCCAGCGGTTCTTCTCCCGGCCCCCAGAGCACGAACGGCGTCAGCCCGAAGCGGTGCCGCAGGATCGCCGCCAGCGCTCCGAACCGATCCGGAGGCCACCGCTTGTTCGGCCAGGCGGCACCGGGGTTGACGAGCGCGAACGGCCCGCCTCCAGCCACGCGCCGGACGTCGGCCAGCGCCGGCGATTCGCGCGCATCCAGCGGAAACTCGAGGCGTTCCGCCGGCACGCCGAGCGCGGCGACGAGCGCGAGGTTTTTGCGCACGACGTGCAGCGCCTCGTCCGGCGCCGCGGTCTCCGAGTAGAACGGCCTCGCCGTCCGCTCCCGCAGGTGCCAGATCGAAAAGCCGACGACGCGCGGGGCGCCGGACGCGCGCGCCAGCACCGCCGACTTGAGCAGTCCCTGAAGATCGATGGCGACGCGGTACTTCTGCGCGCGGAGCGCGCGCGTGACGTCGAGCCAGCCGCGGAGCGTCGGCGCACGCAGCACGACGGCGTCGTCGATGGCTGGGACGAGATCCAGCAACTCGCGGTGCTGTGCGTCGACGAGCCAGTCGATCCGCGCATCAGGCCACGCCCGCCGCAGAGCCGCCACCGCTGGCAGCGCGTGGACGATGTCGCCGAGCGATCCGAGGCGGACGATCAGTATCCGATTCAAGTCAGGGGTCTGCGTGTGTCCGCGGCTCACGGTTCCTGCAGGCGTGCCAGGAGATCTTTGGTGGAGTGATCCTTTGGATCGCCCACGATCGCGGTCCGTCCGCCGTACGCGCAGACGATGTCCCGCTCCGGCACGGTCTCGATGGTGTAATCGGTCCCCTTGCAGTGGACGTCCGGACGTAACAGCTCCAGCAATGGGCCGACCGTCGGCTCGGAAAACAGGACGACGTAGGCCACGCCGCGGAGGCCGGCCACAAGCTCGCCGCGCTCGGCCGCCGGCAGGATGGGTCGGTCCGGCCCTTTCAGCCGCCGCACCGACTCGTCGTCGTTGACGGCGACGACGAGCCGATCCGCTTCGGCCGCCGCCCCCTGCAGGTATCGGATGTGCCCCACGTGCAGGAGATCGAAGCAGCCGTTCGCGAGCGCGATCGTCCGCCCCTCGGCACGGTCGCGGCCGACGATCCGCGCGAGTTCGTCACGGCTGACGACGGTCCCCATCCGCGGCGATCCGTATAGATCAGTGCTCATGGTGCTCAGGGTGCTCAGGGTGCTCATGGTGCCGGTTCGCGGGTTCAGGTGCCGCACCAGGCACTAAGCACCAGCACCTTGAGCACCCTGAGCACCGTGAGCACCGTGAGCACCTTCGACTTAGTACTCGCTGCGAACGGCCTCGCGCAACTCCCGCGCGGAGACCGTGGCCGTCCCGCGCTTCATCACGACGAGGCCGCCGGCGTAGTTGGCGAGACGCGCCGCTTCGTAGAACGTCGCGCCCGCGGCGAGCGCGAGCGTCATCGTCGCGATGACCGTGTCCCCCGCGCCGGTGACGTCGGCGATCTCGTCCGACCCGAAGATATCGATGAGCGCCGTCGGCCGGTCCTGCTCGAAGAGCGCCATGCCGCGGCTCCCGCGCGTGACGAGCACGGCGCGCGCCCCGGTCCGGGCGAGCATCTCGCGGCCGGCGCGCTCGAGCGCGCGCGGGTCGTCGCCGATCCGCACGCCGAGGAGCTGCTCGACCTCGGATTCGTTCGGCGTACACGCGGTCATCCCGTGATAGCGCACGAGCTCATAGCGCGAGTCCACGAGGACCGGCCGGCCGTCCCCGATCGCCCGG
>JBOGJB010000162.1:0-6266 GCA_050745085.1 Vicinamibacterales bacterium | reverse complement strand
ATCGAGGCGGGCAAGCTCTTTCACATCGATCTGAACGACCAGAAGTTCCTGCGCTTCGATCAGGACCTGCGGTTCGGATCCGAGTCGATCAAGGAGCTGTTCTTCCTGGTGAAGCTGCTCGAAGAGTCCGGCTACGACGGCTCGCGGCACTTTGATGCGCACGCGTATCGGACGGAAGGCGCCGAAGGGGTGTGGGACTTCGCGCGCGGCTGCATGCGCACCTATCTGATCCTGAAAGACAAGGCGTGCCGCTTCCGCGACGATCGGGAGATCCAGGCGCTGCTGGCGGAGATCAGTCACGTTCAGGAGAATGGCGTGCCCGGCCCGTACACCCGCGAGCGCGCGCAGACACTAAAAGATCAGGCGTTCGACCGCCAGGCCCTCGCCGCCCGGCCCCTGCCCTACGAACGGCTCGACCAGCTCGTCATCGACCTGCTGCTCGGCGCTCGATAAGTGCCCGCGCTTCGCACTCTGCGTACACGCGCATCAGCCCGCCGTACAGCATATGGCGGGCCGGATCCGGCCGCACCCGGCTCGCGGCGACCGGCTCCGCGAGATCTTCCACCACATCGTCCCAGCCGATCGCCCGTCCTTCGGCGGCCGCGTCGGCGTGACACGCGCGCAGCGCCGCGCCGAGGCACGCGGAGTTCCAGACGTCGAACTGATAGACGTCGGCGCCGAAGACATCCGCCATGACCTGCAGGATCTCGCGGTTGGCCGAGGCGCCGCCGGTGGCGTGAATCGTCGCGACGTCCACGCCCATCCAGCGGGAGTGCAGCGCCAACCCCATCTGCTGCGCTTCGACGACCGCTCGCACGTGGCCCGGACCGTCGTCGGCGTTCAATCCGAAACGATGGACGCCCGGCGTCGGGACCTCCGGCGTGATCTCCGGCTCGTACCAGGGAAGAAGAATCCGGCCGTGGTTCCCGGGCGGCGTGGCATCGAGCGCGCGCGAGAACTCGGACCACGTCAGGCCGAACGCGTCACGCACGTGCTCGCGCGCGAGCGAGCCGTTCTTGAACACGGTGATTCCCATGTAGTCGCCGGTCGGCGCGCCGAACACGTGCCCCGTGCCCGTCCGATCGACACGCGGCTCGCGCATGAGCCCGAAGATCGTGTCGCTCGTGCCGAGCGAGACGGCGACGCGCCCCTCGCGGACGAGCCCGGTGCCGATGAGGCTGCACGGATTGTCGCCGGACCAGGCGATGATTTTCGCCGGGGGCAGCCCGTGCCGCGTCTGCCAGTACGGAGAGAGCCGTCCGATGACGGTCCCGCTCGGCACGATTGGCGCCAGTTTCGCGGCGAGCCCGGGCGCGGTGGCCTCGAGCGCGGCCGGCCACCACTGTTTTGTCGAGAGGTCCATCAGGTTCATGCCCGATCCATCGCCGGGCTCGACCGGCGCGTGCTGACCCGCCAGCAACGACGCGAGAAACGAGCTGACGAGATGGACGCGATCGGTCGCCGCGTACGCACTCGGCTCGCGCTTGAAGAACTTGCGAATCTGCGGGCCGGTGAAGCGCTCGAACGCGCGGGACCCGGTCCGCTCCGCGAGCACGTCCCCGCCGCCAACCGCGGCCTCAATCTCCGCGCACTCCGCCGACGTACTCGAGTCCATCCAGATCGGAGCGACGGAGCGAGACAACACGCCGGCCAACTGATCGACGAGCGGTCGGCGAGCGTCGAGCGCGGACAGGATCGCCGGCGCACGCGCGCTCAGGTAGACGCTGCCGTGCTGCTGCGCCGATCCGGCGATGGCGGCAAGACGAGCGAGGTTCAGCCCGCTCGCGGCCACCCGCGCCAGCATGACGTCCAGCGCTTCGGCCCACATGAGCGGCGAGGACACGGCGACAGCCGGGTCTTCCTGCGGCAGCACGCCGTGCCGCGTGCCGTACCGCGGCAGCGCCTCGTCGAAGCTCAGAGAGGACTCGAACACGAGGCGGCGGGCGTCGCGCTCCACGTCGAGGACGATGGCGGTGAGGCTTTGCGTGCTGGAATCCAGGCCGACGTAGAGAGGCACGGCGCTAGCTCGGTCCCGTGCCGCTTACAGGCGGCACGCCCCGAGCATCCAAGGCCAACGCGAGAAAGGCCAGAGAGAGAAGACGGAAAGGCCGGATGGCGATCACGCTGTTCCGCGTATTCTACCCAGCACGTCTCCGGCGGCTGATAGAATCGGCGTGAGGTGAGCCATGTTCGGACCGATCGCGTCTTCGGCGCCGGTCGTCCTGGCGCTCGCCATCTTGCCAGGACAGAACCCGCCGCCACAGCCGCAGACCGCGCCCCCGCAGAATCCGCAGCGCCAGATCGTCATCCCTCCGGATACGCCGCCGCCCGTGGGTGAAGAGCTGCGCGTCAAGCCGGACGACATCGACGCGCTCCTCGCGGACGGCAAGGTCGTGCTGCTCGACGTCCGCGAGCCGTGGGAGCTCGAGGAGAACGGCACGCGCGAGGGCTACATCAACATCCCCCTCGGCCAGCTCGAGAAACGACTCTCCGAGCTGCCCAAGGACAAAGCCATTCTCACCGCTTGAAACGGCGGTGGACGGGCCGCGCGTGCCGCGGCCTTGCTGATCAAACACGGATACAAGGCGGCCGGGTTCTGCGGACTCCGCGAGTACAAGGGCAAGAAGATCTATCCCAAGGCGGAGAAATAGCACGATCGAAACGGCCCAGCCTAGAGAAACGGCGGAATGGCTGACGTCAGCCTGTAGTCCAGGTTGACGGGACTGGGCCTCCCGCGTCACCATCCGACTTCTTGCCCACCGGCGGGTGTCGAATTGAGTGTTGAAGCCTTCGCGCCCGCGAAACCTTTGAAAAGGAGCTTGTCATGTCCGTGATTACCGCGCATGCCGCCGGCACGTTTTGCTGGCCCGAGCTGAGCACGTCCGACGCGCCGGCTGCGAAGAAGTTCTACTCCACCCTGTTCAAGTGGGAACCGGACGATCAGCCCATGCCTCAGGGTGGGCCTTACACAATGCTCAAGCTCGGCGGTGAGGACGTCGGGGCTTTACACACGCTTCACGAAGGGCAGAAAAAAGCGGGCGTGCCCCCGCATTGGATGTCGTACGTCGCGGTGACGAATGCCGACGAGACGGCAAAGAAAGCCGCGTCGCTCGGCGGAACAGTGCTCGTGCCGCCATTCGACGTCATGGATCACGGCCGGATGGCGGTGATTCAGGACCCGACCGGCGCGATCTTCTCTATCTGGCAGGCCAAGGCGCATCCGGGCGCAACGCGCATCAACGAGGTCGGCGCGCTCGTGTGGACCGAGCTCTACACCCGCGATCCCGACAACGCGTCAGCTTTCTACTCGAGACTCCTCGGCTGGCGGCCGAAGCCCTGGGAAGGTCCGATGCCCTATACCGTGTTCAACCTTGCCGGCGAAGAGCGTATGGCTGGCGGCATGCTCTCGATGCCTGACGAGATGGAGGGCGTGCCGCCGCACTGGCTGCCGTACTTTCAGGTCGACGACACCGACAAGATCGTCGCCCGGGCTCGGGAGCTGGGCGCGAACGTCATCATGCCGCCCACGGACGTCCCGAAGGTCGGCCGCCTGGCGATCGTCGCCGATCCGCAGGGGGCGTCGTTCGCCGTGATCAAGACGGTACCGATGGTATAGAACGCACGGCCCGTCACGAACCAATGCACCCACGGCACGACGGTAAAACCTGGTGCTGTCGTGCCGCGGGTTTAGCTCCGAAATTGCGGAGTTCTCGAGCGTGTCGCGCCTCGCCTCCAGCTCAGCAAGCTCGTCCCAGGCGGTCCAATCATTGCACCCGTCCGCGTCTTGATTGCAAGCGAAGGAGGAGACATATGAGACGACTGTTCGCTGGCGGCACAGGTGTCGCGGTTGCCCTTGCGCTCGGCATGGTGGTGTTTGCTGAGACTGCCGCCCAGACCCCGCCTCAGCCACAACCCCCGACGAGCTCGCAACCGACGGCTCAGCCGGCTGCCCAGCCGGAACAACAGATCACGCTCGTGGGCTGCGTGCAGAGCGAGGCTGACTATCGGCGCGCCAAGAATCTCGGAGGCGGCGGCGCCGCTGGTACGGGAGTGGGCGTGGGCAATGAATTTGTGCTCGTAAATGCCTCGGCCTCGACAGCAAGCTCGAGCACACCAACCACAGGGACAGCCGGAACTGCCGGCACGGCTGGAGCGCCAACGGCCACCGGCGACGCTTACGAGCTGACTGGCAAGAACGAGGGTCAGGTCAGCCAGTTCGTTGGCCGCCGTGTGGAGATTGTCGGCAAGCTCAAGGCGGCAGAGGTTGGCGCGGCGGGTCCGACCGGCGGCGCCACTGCGGGGGCCCCGCCCTCGGGCGTTGACGTCGCTAGCAAGGATCTGAAGCTGCGCGAGCTCGAGGTCACTTCGGTCCGCGAGAGCACCGGCTCCTGCCCGACAATGCAGCGCTAGACCACACCCTGCACGGAAGCGGCGACGGAGTTCCCTCTGTCGCCGCTCCGCTTTGGTTAGGACGGAATGCCGCCGAGGCACACGTACTTGATCTCTAAGAACTCCTCGATCCCGTACTTGGACCCCTCGCGGCCGATGCCCGACTGCTTCACGCCGCCAAACGGCGCGACCTCCGTCGAGATCAACCCGGTGTTGACGCCGACAATGCCACATTCGAGCGCTTCGGCCACTCGCCAGATGCGTCCCACATCCCGACCGTAGAAGTACGCGGCGAGGCCGAACTCGGTGGCGTTCGCCAGCGCAATCGCGTCTTCGTCGGTCCGGAACCGAAACAGCGGTGCGACCGGGCCGAAGGTCTCCTCGCGAGCGACCGCCATCGCCGGCGTGGCGTCGGCGAGCACGGTCGGTTCGAAGAAGCGTCCTCCGAGCGGATGCCGCCGGCCGCCGGCGAGAAGGCGCGCACCCTTCGCCGTGGCGTCCCGAATGTGCTCCTCCACCTTGGCGACCGCGCGGTCATCAATGAGCGGCCCCTGGGTTGCCCCCTCCTCGAGCCCCGGAGCCACGCGCAGCCGGCCGACCGCCTCGACGAGCTTTCGAGCGAACACCTCGTAGACGCCGTCCTGGATCAGCAACCTGTTTGCGCACACGCACGTCTGGCCGGTGTTGCGGTACTTTGACGTGATCGCCCCGTCGACGGCCGCGTCGAGGTCTGCATCGTCGAGCACGATGAACGGCGCGTTGCCTCCCAGCTCGAGCGAGAGCTTCTTGACGGTCTCCGCGCACTGCGCCATCAGGATCTTGCCGGTCGCTGTGGACCCCTTGAAAGACAGCTTGCGCACGAACGTATTCGAGGTCAGCTCGCCGCCGATCTCGGTCGCGGAACCGGTCACTACGTTGAAGACGCCCTTCGGCAGCCCTGCGCGCTCCCCGAGCTCCGCGAGCGCGAGCGCCGAGAACGGCGTCTGCGAAGCGGGCTTCAGGACGACGGTGCACCCCGCGGCGATGGCGGGACCCGCCTTGCGCGTGATCATCGCCAGCGGAAAATTCCACGGGGTGATGCACGCGTCGACGCCGATCGGCTGCTTCAGCTCGATGATGCGCTTGTCTGCCTGATGCTGCGGAATCGTATCGCCGTAGACCCGCTTCGCCTCTTCGCCGAACCATTCGAGGAAAGCGGCGGCGTACGCCGTCTCGCCGCGCGATTCGGCCAGTGGCTTCCCCTGTTCGACCGTCATGAGCCGCGCGAGATCCTGCTGGTGCTCCATCATGAGGTCGAACCATCGGCGCATCACGACCGCGCGCTCTTTGGCCGTTTTGCGCTGCCACGACGGAAACGCGCGGTTGGCGGCGTCAATCGCCTGCCGTACCTCGGCCGCGCCGAGCTTCGGAACGCGGCCGATGACGTCTCCGGTCGCCGGGTCGTCGACATCGATCGCGCCCTGGGAGCCGCTCGTTATCCACGCGCCGTCGATGTAGCAGGCCTCGCGGAACAGGCGTGGATCCTGAAGCGAGATCCGGCTTTGGAGATCTGAATGGGTTGTCATTCTCACCTCGTCGTTTGATGCCGTCGGACTCGATCATAGCGCCAGGTTCGTCCGAGCGGACGTCCCACTGACTCCGATCGTCGTCAAGGAGACCGCTTCGGACGGCGCTTCCACGGCTGGGATCCCCATCAGACGTAAGAGCAGGATCGCCTCGCCCACCATCTCACGAGTCAGCCGCGACGTCATCGTCGCCTTCGAGTACGCGCGGGCGAGGTCCTTTATTCGATTGTCAGTATGTGTCGGTTGAGCTGGCGCCCGGAATGTAAATCACGCAGCGGCTCCTCGCAGGTTCGTGACCTCCGCTGCGGCAAC
>JBOGJB010000161.1:0-6401 GCA_050745085.1 Vicinamibacterales bacterium | reverse complement strand
GGCCGACACGGCGGCCAGCCCGAAGGTTCGTCGCATGATCGTAGACTCCGGCGCTGGCTCATCGAGTCAGAGCAACGCCAGTGCCAACGGCAACGGGGTTGAAATCCCAGGAAAACGAGCCGCTCCGGGCCGCTTCCGGCTGAGCCGCCCGAATTCGAGGACGATTCTTAGAGCGGCTTGCTCATGACGATGAAGTGACACGGCCGCGTCGAGCGCTCCATGTCCGGGAACGGCGCCGTGCCGGTCTCAACGTAGCCCAAACGGCGATAGTACGGCGGCAGCTCCTCGCGGAGGTTGACGACCTGGATGTCCATGTGACGGCAGCCCGACGCGCGGCAACGTGATTCCGCCTCGTTCACGAGCGCCCGGCCTAGGCTTTTGCCTTGCTGCGCGGGATCGATCGACAGCATTCCGAAGTAGCCGCGATCGCCGCCCACCTTCACGTAGACGCAGCCGGCGGTCGTGCCGGGCGGATCCTCGAGAATCAGGAACTCGCCGTTCCGCATCAGGTCCTGAATCTCGTCCGCGTTCGTGCGATCGCCGACCTTGAAGAACGCCTCGACCTGAAATGCGAGCGAGATCAGCCGCGCCAACGCGGGCGCGTCGTCGGAGGTCGCGACGCGGACGTGCGGGACGTGCGCCGTCACACCGCCGCGGTCGCCCGCGCGGGCGCGGCTGGAGGAGGAACAATCTTCGCGATCGCAAATCCGGCCAACAGCCAGCCGATCGCTTCGGTGACGAGCCCCGCGCCGATGAACGGTGTCGGAAAGCCGTACCAGATCCAGTAGCTGGCGGTGACGGAGAACGTCGCGAAGAGCGCGAGCAGCGAGACCGCGATCGCCCGCTGCCCCAACGAGCCGACCATCATCGAGACGAGGAACGCCGCGACTCCCGCGGCGAGGATGCTCGTCGCGAGCTCGCTCAGGAGCTGGCGTGGGGACATCGCCTCCCCGGGGCCGGCGGTGTACGCGAGAAGTCCGACCGGGCCCGCCTGAAGCTTCTCCATGTGCCGCGCCATCTGCTGTTCCGGCGTCAGCTGCGGGTTCTCGTCGCCGCCTGGAATGAAGTACAGTCCTGAGCCTGCGCCGGAGGCGCGCAGCGCGGCGACGACCGCGTCCTCACCTGGCAGCGTGCTCAGCCCGGCGGTGCCGAGCGGCGTCGCCATGTGCGCGATCGCGGACCACACGAACACGATCAGCCCGCCGACAACCGCCGCAACTGCTACTTTCATCGCCGTCTCTCCTTCAGATGGCCAGATGACCGAAATCGCCAGATCACTTCAGCTTTCGTCCCGCCTCCGCTCGCGTGCGTCTCGGGCGAGCTTCGGCGTGGCTCGCCGAAGCCATCGAGTTCCTTTCGTGGCGAAGGCGGCCTTCGTCCTTCGTACTTGAGGAGCGAAGCTCGCGTATCTCATCGTCGAGGCCGGTCATCTCCCAGCGAATCATCGACACGGGGATCATGCCGGCTGCGTGGAACGCGTCGAAGAACTCGCGGACGACGAACTTCTCGCCGAGCTGCTGGGCGCGATCGCTCATCAGCTTCTCGATGTGTGCCTTGCCGATGAGATAGCTCGTCCCGTAGCCGGGCTGCTCCAGATAGAGCTGCTGCTCGCCCCAGACGGTGTTCCCGTCGCGCGGCAGCCAGCCGTACGGCGTGTGCTCGACGGCGTAGGTCACCGCCTGGTCGAGCGTCCAGTCGTTGCTGTGCATCATGAGCGCGCCCATCGCGCGCGCGCCGCGCTGCGCCAGCATGACCCATACGAGCTCGCGCACGCGCGGGCCGGCGGCGTCGAGGAAGCCGGCCGTCGTCGCGATCTCCTCGAACCCGGTGGCGAACCCCTCGGCGCGCGTGTCCCAGATGTTATAGAGCAGCGGGACGCGGCGGATGGAGCTCGCGTGTGGCTCGCGCGCCATCCGCGCCAGATCGAACCAGTGGGTGCCGTGGCCGCGCATCGGCCGGAGGTCGCGGTATTCGATCTGTGTGAAGAAGTCGCGCAGCCGCGCCGGCGGGATGAACCCCCCCTCCCGCGCGAGCAGCGCCGGCTCGTAGTAGTCGGGAACGGTGAAGACCTGCCGGTCCCGCAGGAATGCGACGAATTCGCGGACCGCTTCGCGGTAGCGGCGGCGGTATTCCTCCTCGGTCGCGACCATCTCGAGCTTCGGCAGGTCGCGGTTCCGGTTCGCGGCCAGCTCGAGGTGCGTCCGCGCCCGCGCCAGCTCACGCTGGACGATGGCGAGCTGGTCGCGCCACGTGTACGGCTCGAGGTGGACATTCTTCATGTACCAGTCGTGCTCGACCACGCCGACGCCCGACCGCCTGGTCATGGTCTTGGTTCTCTGCGTGAGCCACCCTCCGAAGTCGTCGACGCTCCCCTTCGCGCGCTCGACGTGCGGCACGAGCGCGGGATGGTGTTCCGCCGCGCGCGCCGCCAGCGCCGCGAGCGTCCCGCTTTCGTCCTTCTTGACGCGCGCGCCGAGGAAGTAGAGATCCCTCGCGTCCTCGACGAGGTTGCGTTTCCCCTGCTCGAGCCATTCCGGGATCGCGCGCAGATCGGCGCTGATCTGCGCGACCTGCTGCGGCGTCAGCGGAAAGCGGTACGTCCAGAGCTGGATCGCGAGCGGCCGCGCCGGACCCTCGCGCGCCGGGACGTCTGAGTCGCTGTCCTGGACGACCTCATAAAAGCAGGGATTGCGCGCCCACGGCCGCAGCACGCGATGGTCGAACTCCATCCCGTTCATCTCGGCGCGGACGAGGTGGTAGTCGATCTGCTGCGGCACGGGCCACCCGGATGGATCGATCCCCGCGACCCGCTTCTGAAGCGCCGTCAGGCCGCGGTGCTGCTCCGCCACAGCCTTCGGGGTGAAGTCCGGCACGCCGTTCACCTTCTTCGGCGTCTGGAACGTGCGCCATTCCTTGAAGAGCGCGACAAGCTCCTCGTAGGTGCCCGCGCGGGCGGCCGGAGAAGGCTGGCCCAGCAGCAGCAGCGCGACGGACGTCAGAACGCAAACCGGGATTCGCATGTCGAGTGTCACCTGTGACCGTGCGCAGGATCGTGGCGATGTACTTCGTAGTGCTGGCGCAGCAGATCCTTGCCGTAGTCGTTGCCGTTCGGCGTGCGGACGACGGTGTGGATGTGACGCCGGCCCGGCACGCGCGGGCCTCCGAGCGCGACGGGCAACTGGTGATCGAACTCGATGAGGATGACCGGGCTGTGAATCCGGTAGTAGAAGACGTCGGTCCCGCCGACCCACGCGAAGTACGTGTCGTTCAGCCGGGCGCGAACCTCGTCGATCCGGATCTTCGCGTGACCCTCGTCCAGGTGTCCGACGAAGGTGGAGACGACCTCCATCAGCTGCTTCTGCTGCGGTGCGGTCAGGTCGGTCGCCCGGATGCCCGCGTAGTCGAGCACGAGGTTGTCGCGGAACGCCTGTGCCTGCGCGTTGTTGCCAGGTTTCTCCGGCGCGACGACCGCCTTCTTCCGCTGGTCGTCGCTCAACGACTTCAGGAGTACGAGCCCGGCGTTCTGCTCGTCCTGCAAGACGACGGTGCCGGCGTACTGGCCGGTCTCGGCCGACACCGGCTCCGACCCCATGAAAGTGGGCGTCATCACGACCTGATCGCGCTGCACGAAGTAGTTGATGATGAGGTGATGGCCGTCGAGCTGCCAGCCCCACGGCTCTGAGTCGGATGGCTCCCCCATCACCGTCAGGTGATACAGCCCCTCGCCGTACTCCTCGAAGTTCTGCACCAGCTCGGCGAGGTGACCGTTCAGCCGCATGATCGCGCGCGAGGTCTCGAGCCCGCGCGTGCTCAGCGACGCGCGCAGGAGCCCGAACGCCCGGTCCCGCTGCCCGTCAGTCATCTCTTTGAAGCTGATCCCCTGCCGCGTGTAGCGGTGGATGTTGTTCCACAGCCGCCACTCGCCGTCGTCCACGCCGAACGCGGTCCGCTTGCGCTGGTCGGGAGTCAGCAGCGCGAGGAACCTCGCGGCCGCCTGGCGCACCGGCGCCGTTGTTACGCCTGTCGCGCGAATCGGAAAGAGCCCGTCCACGACGGTGCCGTTCGCCGTCACGCCCTTAAACGGCTCGGCGAGGGGGTCGCGACCCGGCTGCGCGCGCAAGCCAAGGCCGATGAGAATCAGCGCCGCGGTCAGCGCAAGTACAGTGCGTGGATAGCCCATGGGACAGGTATTCTACCCGCCGCACCCCTCGACGGAGCCCAGAGTAGATGGAGGCCGGCCAAATGCTTGGATCGCCGGGACGACTGATTTCGCTGCTCGTCGCGCTTTTCGGATCTGCGGTTGCCGCCGGCATGGGCACGCAGGCCGGACAGCCCCAATGGACGCCCACGCCGCCGACGAACCTTCAGGTGCTGCCGAAGGACATCCCGCTGCGACAGCTCATCCAGACGATGCGGAGCTTCGCGATGGGGCTCGGCGTGCGATGTCAGCATTGTCACGTGTTCAAGGGGGACGACCCGGACGACCTGTCGGCGTTCGAGTTCGCGAGCGACGAGAAGGCGCCGAAGAAAACCGCGCGCGCGATGCTGCGGATGGCGATGGCGATCAACAACGAGCATTTAAAGGACGTGGGCGAGCCGCGGCCGGCGGGCGAGCTGAAGGTGACCTGCTACACCTGCCACCGGGGAGAAATGAAGCCGGCGACGCGCCGGCCCGATGCTCCGTAGAAGATCGCTGAGATCCAGCGTCAATTGCCAATCCCCAGTCCGGCAATACTCGAACCTTTTATAACCCGACCTTCGTCTAATTCGTCATGATCAGAGCCCTCAGCATCCTCGCAGCGCTTGCGGTCGCAGCCCCCGCAGCCGCGCAATCGAAGCAGTTCGACAAGACGGTTCCGCTACCGTCCGGCGGTTACCTCGGCCTGCACGCGACGAGGGGCAGCGTGAAACTGACCTCGTGGGACCGGAACGAAGTGGAAATTCGCGCCCGCATCCAGGCGCCACCGCGCGTGGACGCCGACTACGCCCGCGAGAGCGTCGAGGCGACGACGGTCGACGTCAGCGCAGGCGCGCGAGACGTCCGCATCCGTTCGAACTATGACAAGGTCCCCAACACCCGAAACTCGTGGTTCGGCGGCGGCTGGTGGCGCGACGTGCCGGAGATCCACTACGACATCCGGGCGCCGCGGAAGCTGGAGATCCGGCTCGACGTCGACCGATCGAACACGACCGTTCGCGGGTTCGAGGGTCGCTTGGACGTGGTGAGCGATCGAAGCGAGCTCGACCTCGTCGATCTGGCCGGACGGGTCACGCTCGAGGTGGACCGCGGCGAGTCGTCGCGGCTCGAGAACGTCCGCGGCTCGCTTCGCATCAACGGTGACCGGACCAACTTCGACATCGAGCTAGCCCGCCTCGACGACCGATCGTCGATCGAAGTCGATCGCGGCGACGTCCGGATCGAGGTGCCGGCCGCGCAGGGCCTGACGATCGACGCCGACCTGACCCGCAGGAGCGATTTCGACACCGACGACCTGCCAGTGCAGAAGCGCCGCGGCGATACCCGCCGCTTCACGGCCGACGTGAACGGCGGTGGTCCGACGCTGACGCTCGAATCGGATCGGGGACGGATCCGGCTAGTGAGGGTCGCTGGCGGCGCTCGGCGCTGAGTCCTCCGCGGCGCCTGCCGACAGCCGTCCGGCGTGCAGCTGCTGCCACATCGCGACGACGGCTGCGCGCAGGCGCTCGGTGTCGGCCTCGTCGCGTAGCCCTTCAGAGCTGCCGGCCGCGGCGCCGTCCGGCGCCGGCAGCGGCGCGCCGAACTCGAGCGCCACGCGCGCACCGGCCCAGGGCGCGAGCGCGCGCCAGTTGAACGGCCGGCTGCGCGCCCAGACATCCCACGCGCCGTCGATCGCCGCCGGCACGATCGGCACGCCGAGCTCCCGCGACAGGATCACAGCCCCCTTCCTGAACGGCTTGACGGTCCCGTCGATCGATCGCTCCCCTTCGGGAAAGAGCGCCAGCACCTTCCCGCGGCGCAGCCCATAGGCGCCCGCCTGCATCGCGCGCACAAGGTTCGCGTCCGGATCGACCGGCACGACGTTCGCCGTCCGCGCGACCCACTGCATGAACGGGGTCTGGAAGTACTCGCTCGCGCCGACGAAGAAGAGATGCCTGAACGCGCGGAACGGCAGCGCGGCGACGAGGAGAAACGAATCGATGTAGCTCTGATGGTTAGGGCCGATCAGGTACGGGCCCCGCGCGGGCAGATGCCGCCGGCCACGGACCGTGAAGCCGCACGTCAGGCGCGCGAAGAGATAGACGAGCTTTATGAGCACAAACAGCATAACCGCTTGGACGCTCTTGCGTTTGTCCAGCTCTCGGAGAAACGGATCGTCGGCCGGCGCCTGGTCGAGGATGCGCCGCCACGAGGGGGTCAGACC
>JBOGJB010000160.1:0-2918 GCA_050745085.1 Vicinamibacterales bacterium | reverse complement strand
GGTGGCGCTGGCCAACGCGCGGATGTTCGAGCGCGAGCGGGCGGACGCCGAAGCGTTCGAGACGCTCGCCGAGATCGGGCGCGAGATGGCCGCGGTCCTCGACCTCGACGCGTTGCTCACGCGGCTCGCCCAGCTCGTCAAGCGATTGGTCTCGTACCGGACGTTCGGCATTCTGTTCCTCGACGAGGAACGGGGCGAGCTGGAGATGAAGCTTGCCCTCCAGTACGGCGAGTTCACCACCGTCCCGCCGGTGAAGCTGGGCGAGGGACTCGTCGGCTACGCCGCGCTCCACAAAGAGCCCGTTCTGGTCTGCGACGTCTCGCAGGACTCCCGCTACATCAAGGTGCTCGAGGACGTACGGTCCGAGCTGGTGGTGCCGATGCTGGTGAAGGACCGCTGCATCGGCGTCTTCGACCTCGAGAGCCCGGAGCTGGACGCGTTCAGCAAGCGCGACGCCGAGATCCTGCAGCTCCTCGCGTCGCAGGCGGCGGTCGCAATCGAGAACGCGCGGCTCTACGAGGCGATCGTCGCCAACGAGTCGCGCATGGAGAACGAGCTCAGGTTCGCGCAGCGGGTGCAGGCGGCGCTCTTGCCGCAGGGGCTGCCGAGGAAGCTGAAGAACGTGGACGTCGCCGCGCGGTTCGACGCGGCGCGCGAGCTGGGCGGGGACTTCCACGACTTCCAGCTACCCGAGGCGAACGCGCTCGTCGTGTCGGTGGGGGACGTGTCGGGCAAAGGCGTTCCGGCCGCGCTCTACAGCGTCTTCGCGGCGGAACTGGTGCGGGGACGCACCTTCCGGCGCCGCTACCTGCCCGACCGGTCGTCGCCGGCGGCGATCCTCTCGTCGGTCAACACGATCCTTCACCAGCGCCAGCTTGAGGAGTACTACTGCACCGCCTGCTACGCGCTCTTCGACCTGAAGCGGCGCACGGTGACGCTGTCCAACTCCGGCCTGCCGTACCCGGTCCGCTGCTCCGCCGACGGCTGCGCGCTCATCGAGCTGCCGGGCGTCCCGCTGGGCTCGTTCTTCGGCACGACCTACGAGGAGATCACGCTGCCGCTCGCGACCGGCGACGTGTTCGTCTTCTGCACGGACGGCATCTTCGAGGCGTTCAACGCGGAGGGGGAGGAGTTCGGCGAGGATCGGCTCGTCGAGGTGGTCGCGGCCCACAAGGTCGGCAAGGCAGACGAAATCGTCGACGCCATCATGGGCGCTGCGCGGACGTTCCGTGGCGATCACCCGCAGAACGACGATCAGACGGCGGTGGCCGTGAAGATCACGGGATGACCCCCGCCGTGCCTCGGACCTCGTGCCACGTGCCTCGGGCCTCGGGCCTGGTGCCTCGGGCGTTCCGCGTGCCTGGTGCCTGGCTCGTGCTGGGTGCCTCGTGCGCCGTCACGGTGCTTGCTTCCAATACACACGCCGAGCTGAAAACCGCCTTCGCGAAGCAGCTCGAGGCGATGGCCGCCGGTGTGGACGGCGTCGTCGGTTACGCCGTCGTGGACCTGACGAGCGGCGATCGATTCGAGCGGCACGCCACAGCCTCGTTTCCGACCGCCTCCACAATCAAGCTCGCGATCCTGTATGAGCTGTTCAAGCAGGCGGACGAAGGCCGGGTCACGCTGGACGACGTGAAGCCACTCGACAAACGGCACGTCGTCGGCGGCGCCGGCACGCTGCAGCAGCTCACCGCGCCCGCGCTCTCGCTGCGTGATCACGCGATTCTGATGATCCTCCAGAGCGATAACACGGCGACCAACGTGGTGATTGGTGCCGTCGACATGGATGCGATCACGTCGCGCATGGCGGCGCTCGGTCTCGGCGCGACGAAATTGCGGCGCCGAATGATGGATCTGGACGCGGCGCGCCAAGGACGGGAGAACGTCTCGTCTCCGGCCGACATCGCCCGGCTGCTCGCGATCCTCGATCGCGGCGAGGGGCTTTCCAAAGCCTCGCGCGACGCCGCCATCGACATTCTGAAGAGGAGGAAGAGCACGCCGTTGACCCGCGGCCTCCCCCCAAACGTCGAGGCGGCGAGCAAGCCGGGTGACCTCGACGGCGTCCGCGTCGACGCGGGCATCGTCTACGTGCCTGGCCGGCCGTACGTGTTCGTGATGATGGGATCCTGGCTGGCCGACGACACGGCGGGCGAGCGCGCGATCACCGACGCGTCGCGCGCGGCCCACCGCTACTTTGATCGGCTGGCGTCCAGCAACGAGGCGGGACGGCGGGTCCGCTAGTAACTCTTGAAGTTGATGTCGGTCTGCCGGATGTGCAGGCCGATGGCGTTCCCGCCAAGCGTCGCGATGTCCTCGAGCCGGCCTTTGACCTGGACGCGCGCCCCTTTGACTGGCGTCCGCCCGCTGCCGGCCAGCACGGTAATCTCGCCCGTTCCGTCGTCAACTTTGTAGAATTTGTACGGAACGAGCGGGATGCTCCAAGCGCTGGTGACGATGCCGGTGATCGACACCGTGCGGTCGTCGTAACGGCCGGGGTTCTGCTTGATCTCGGCGATGCGCGCGGAACGGGCCGCGCAACCAACGACGGTCGCGGCGAGGAGAAGCGAGGTGAGGAGTCGGGTCTTCATGTCAGTTGCGGTATCAAGAATCGCGCCGCCGTCGTGGGGACTCGGAGTCCCGCGCCGCAATCGGTTCAAAGTCGGTCGCGCGCGGATCGCCAACGCCCTAAATCGAACGGGATGCGGCGATGCCAGCGCCTGCCTGAGGTTTCGCACCCCGTTGACCCGGCGCGACCGTGGCGACGCGCTTCAAAAGATATGCCCGCATCGGAGCCGAAAAAGCGGTGAAAAACGGGCGTTTCGACCTGACGCGCGTCCTGCCTCGGGGACGCCGCTGACCTCAGGAGGGTGCGCCGGACCAGGCCGCGCGCCAGCGAAGCGCGCACACCACGACCAGCC
>JBOGJB010000159.1:0-4691 GCA_050745085.1 Vicinamibacterales bacterium | reverse complement strand
CGGTCCGGTAGCTCTGATCGGGCGGAAAGTAGATGAGCGCGGTAAAGGCTTCGCGGTCCGGGGGCTTCAGCGGCGAGTCGCGGCTGGTCTTGAAGAGGCGATCCTTTTCGGCCCTCGCCGTCGCCATCTCTTGCTCATACGACGGCTCGGCCGGGCGGCAACCGCTCAGGAATCCAGAATTCAGAATCCAGAATCCAGACGCGAGAAGGTAGAAGAGCGCGGGACGGCCCTTCTGAATTCTGAATTCTAGATTCTGAATTCTCCTAGAACGGATAGGCATTTCTCTGCAGTACAGCGTCCACGATCCGCCGGCGCGGCGCAACCGTGTTGACCGGCGTGACCTTCAGCACGCGCCGGAGCGCTGCGAGGAGCGTGCGCAGCATGTCGCCGTCGACCATCGCCGCGAGCGCCTGGCGCGCCGCACCCTCCACGCGGATCACGGCGTCGTTCACCGCCACGCGCGCGGCGTCGGCGTGCAGTGACGCGTTCGACGCGCTCGAGGCCTGCACGGCGCGCAGCAGGACGCTCTCCGCCGCGTAAACGTCGATCACGATGTCCGCCGTCCAGCTCAGGATCTCCTGCTCGTCCTCGATCTTCTCGCGGTACTTCTGCATCGCGGTGCCTAGGACCATCAGCGCGACCTTTTTCATCGCGTCGACGGCGCGGCGCTCGGTGTCGAAGGACCCGTCGCCAGGCAGCTCCGCCGCCGACGGCGAAAGCAGCTCATCCTGGAGCTTCATCGCCGCCGGGATCAGCGGCACGTGTCCCTTGACCGCGCGTTTAAGCAGCATGCCGGGAATCAGCAGGCGGTTGATCTCGTTCGTCCCTTCGAAAATCCGATTGACGCGCGCGTCGCGATAGTGGCGCTCGGCGGGGTAGTCGCGGACGAAGCCGTTGCCGCCGTGGATCTGCACGTTCTCGTCGAGCACGAAGTCCAGCATCTCGCTGCTCGCCACCTTCAGGATGGAGGACTCGATCGCGAACTCCTCGAGCGCGGCGAGCACGATCTGCGCGTGACCCCTGGCCTCTGACCCCTGACCTCCGGCCTCTGCTCCCCGGCCTCCGGCCGCTATCATCGCGTCGATCAGGCCTGCCGTGCGGTAGAGCATGCTCTCGACCGCGTATTCCCGCACGACCATCTCGCCGAGCTTGTGCTTGATCGCGCCGAAGCTCGCGATCGGCTGGCCAAACTGCTTGCGCTGGGCGGCGTAGCGCGACGCCTCGCCCACGACCGCCTGCGCGCCGCCGCTGCACATCGCGCCGAGCTTGAACCGGCCGTAGTTGAGGATGTTGAACGCGACCTTGTGCCCCTTGCCGATCTCGCCGAGCAGGTTCTCGCCCGGCACTTTCGCATCCTGCAGGATGAGCGGCGTCGTCGAGGAGCCGTGGAGCCCCATCTTATGCTCCTCCTTGCCGGTCGAGACGCCCGGAAAACTCCGCTCGACAAGGAAGGCGCTGAACAGCTCGGCTGGGCTCTCTCCAGGGGCCCCTGTCCTCTGGATGATCTTCGCGAAGACGATGAAGAGATCGGCGAAGCCGCCGTTGGTGATCCACATCTTCTCGCCGTTCAGGAGGAAGCTGCCGTCCGGCTGCTTCACCGCCCGCGACTTGGCGCCGAGCGCGTCCGAGCCGGAGCCGGACTCCGACAGCGCGTAGGCGCCGACGACTTCACCGCTCACGAGCGTCGGCAGGTACTTCTGCTTCTGCGCCTCCGTCCCGAAGCAGACGATCGGCGTGATCGCGAGTCCGGTCTGCGCGCCGAACGTCGCGGCGAACGAGGCGGACTTGCCGATGCCCTCGCCGACGACGACCGAGCTGACCTTGTCGAGCGCGATGCCGCCGTACTCCTCGGGCACGTCGGTCGCGAGCAGCCCCAGCTCGCCGCAGCGCTTCACCAACGCTCTCGCGACCGTCCAGTCCTTCTGCTCCAGGCGCTCCAGGACGGGATACACCTCGCCGGTGACGAACTCTTCGGCGGTCTGACCGATGAGGCGGTGCTCCTCGGTCAATCGCTCTGGAGTAAAGGCGTCAGCAGCCTCCTCAAGGAGCCAGCTTCCGCCTTTCAACGTTTTCTCGGCAACCGTGCTCATACACGCTCTCTTTCGCTGTCAGTTCCTAGTGCCTAGTTCTTAGTGCTTAGTGTGACTGCTCTCGCCACTGTCTTCGCTGACTGATCTTCTCTGCCTCCGCGCGTCGCGCCCGTCGCGGGTGCGGTGTGACGAGCGCAGCAAGCGCCAACCTGTCAGCGAAGAGGGTCGCGAGTGCAGTCATACTAAGAACTAAGCACTAAGGACTAAGAACTGACGAAGTTACATCCGCTCAAAGATCCCAGCGGCTCCCATCCCTCCACCAACGCACATGGTTACCATTCCGTACCGAACGCCCCGGCGCTTCATCTCGTAGAGCAGCGTCGCCGTCAGCTTGGCTCCCGTGCAGCCAAGCGGGTGGCCGAGCGCGATGGCGCCGCCGTTGACGTTCAGCCGGTCCGGGTCGATATCCAGCTCGCGCAGGCAGGCGATCGCCTGCGCGGCGAATGCCTCGTTCAGCTCGATGAGGCCGATGTCGTCCAGTTTCAACCCCGCGATCTTCAGGACCTTGCGGATCGCCGGGACCGGGCCGATGCCGAAGCGCTCCGGCTCGACGCCGGCGGTGGCGAACGCGACGAAGCGTCCAAGCGGCGCCAGATTGAGCGCCTTCGCGCGCGCGTCCGAGAGGAGCACTGCCGCGGCCGCGCCGTCGCTCGTCTGCGACGAGTTGCCGGCGGTCACCGTCCCCGACACGTGGAACGCCGGCCGCAGCTTCCCGAGCGCCTCCATCGACGTGTCGCGGCGCGGACCCTCGTCCACGCTGAAGCCATTGATGGGAACGATCTCGTCCTTGAACTTCCCGGCGTCAATCGCCGCCACGGCGCGCTGGTGGCTGCGAAGCGCGAACGCGTCCTGCTCCTCGCGGGAAACGGACGCTTCGCGCGCGTGGTTCTCGGCGACCAGCCCGGTCGTCAGATACACGTCCGGATAGTCCTGCACAAGCCGCGGGTTCGGCGCGATCTTGTGCCCGCCCATCGGGACGAGGCTCATCGACTCGGTCCCGCCGGCGACGATCGTCTGCGCGCCGCCAGAGCGGATGCGCTCGGCAGCGAACGCGATCGCCTGCAGGCCGGACGAGCAGAACCGGTTGACGGTGACGGCGGAGGCCTCGATCGGGACGCCGGCGCGCAGGCTCGCGATGCGCGCGACGTTCATGCCCTGCTCCGCCTCCGGCATCGCGCACCCCAGGATCACGTCGTCGATCTCGCGCGGCTCGAGCCCGGGCGCGCGCTTCACTGCTTCGGCGATCGCCGCCGCCCCCATCTCGTCCGGCCGCGTCCCACTGAGCGTTCCTTTCGGAGCCTTTCCGACGGGCGTCCTGACTGCACTTACGATGACTGCGTCTTCCATAATGTCTTTCCGTCAGTTCTTAGTGCCTGGTTCTTAGTGCTTAGTCTGACTTCGCTCGCAACTTGCTTCGCTGGACGTTGGTCTCTTGACTTCGCTTTCAGGCGTTTCTCTTACGTTGTTGCCCGACTGCGCTCGAGGCTCGCCACGCATGAGGTAACTGCAGACATGCGCAGACAGCAAAGACGTGCAGCGAAGACAGTTGCGAGTGCAGTCACACTAAGCACGAAGAACTAAGCACTAAGAACTAAAGTCCGCTAACAAGTCTTCTATTGCATCCCCGACTTCCGTGGTCTTTCCATCGAACAAGTGATCGGCTCCGTCGATGACCACGAGCTCCTTTGGCTCGGACAGCTTCGCGTAGAACCGGTACATCGCGTCGAGCGGGGCGACCTCGTCGCGCTCTCCCTGGATGAAGAACTTCGGCTTGGGGCTCGCAGCGACGCGTGAGAAGTCGTACCCTCGTCCCTCCAGCGGAGGCGCAATCGCGAGGAGCAGCGTCACCCGCGGATCGGCGGCCCCGACCTCGAGCGCGACCCAGCTCCCGAACGAGAACCCGGCGGCCCACAGCGGCAGCCCCGGGTACAGCGCCGCCACGTGGTCGAGGGCGGTGCGGAAGTCGTCCGACTCGCCGCGCCCCTCGTCGAACGCTCCGGCGCTGCGGCCGACGCCGCGGAAGTTGAATCGCAGCGTCGCGCAGCCGATCCGCGCGAGCGCCTTCGCGCCCTGATACACGACCTTCGTGTGCATCGTCCCGCTCTCGGTCGGGAGCGGGTGGGCGAAGACCACCGCCGCGCGCGGCGCGCCGACCGGCTCGTCGAGAATCGCCTCGAGCGCTCCGGCGGGGCCTACGATCGTAAGGACGGGCATACTCACGTGAGGACGGACACTCAAGTACGAAGTACGAAGTCCGAAGGCTGAAGTAGGTTCGAACTTCGACCTTCTTCCTTCACTTCAGCCTTTACTTCAGCCTTCGAACTTCGACCTTCGTACTTGGATAGAGCCCTGTCCGCAAAGCCTCCGATAATCTCCGCAAAGCGCTCCGGCCGGGTGACGAGCCCGATGTGCCCCGTCCGCTCGAGCAGCACGTGTTCGGCGCCTGGGATCGCGCGGACGTACTCGCGCGTGCCGTCGGCCGGCACGACGCGATCGAGCGCCGGCTCTCCGGTTACGACGAGCGTCGGCGCGCCCACCTTGACGCAATCAGCCGCGGGGCTGAGCGCCATCAGCATCCGTACGCGTTCCGCCGTTCTGGTG
>JBOGJB010000158.1:0-1676 GCA_050745085.1 Vicinamibacterales bacterium | reverse complement strand
GTTGGACTGGCGAGTTCGCAGAACTCGGACAGTCCAACTAGTACCTCGCCACAGAGGATCTGATTGGTTCACGCAGCCGCCTGCGCGGCCTGCTGCGCACCCGTGGCCGGATAGGCGCGGCCGAGCTTCTCGCGGGCACGCTCAACGGTGAAGATCCACTTGATGCGCGCGCTCTCCGCGTTGCGGCGACGTTCCCAGCTGGCGATCTCCGACGAGAGCGTGGCCTTGTCTGGGATCCGCCGAGCGAGGCACTGCTGCACCATCACGCCGATCTCGATCTCAACCATGTTCAGCCAACTCGCGTGTTTGGGCGTGTAGTGGAATTCGAGGCGGCGCAGGATCCGCCGAGCCTCCTCGGGCGGAAACGTGTCGTAGAGCGACGCAGCGCTGTGCGTCGACAGGTTGTCGAGGACGACGCGGATCCGCTCCGCGTCGGGGTAGTGCTGGTCGACGAGGTCGCGCATGCACTCCGCGAAGTCGCCAGCCGCCCGGCGATCAGTCACCTTCGCATGACGCCACGGTCGGTGTGTGTCCACGAACATGAACACGTTCGCCGTGCCGTTGCGGACGTACTCGTAGTCGAGGTGCGCGGGCTTCCCTGGCTCCGCCGCGATCGGCACTCGCGCTTCACCAATGAGCTGGCGCGGCGTCTCGTCGAAGCAGACCACCGGCCGCGCTGGATCTCCCGGTTCGGCGTACAGGTCCAGCACGTCCTCCATCCGCGCGACGAACTCGGCGTCGACCTTGGGGATGCACCACATCTTCTCTTGCCACGGCTTGAACGCGACCTCGGCGAGCCGACGGCGAACGGTCTCATCCGAGAGCGTCTCGTGCGCCGTGAGGCTGACGACCTCGTCGGCGAGAAGCTGCAACGTCCAGCGCGCGCGCCCCTCGGGCGGCTTCGAGCAGGCGACGCCGATGAGCATGCCCTCGTCAACGGCCGAGAGCTTGCGCGCCGCGCCCGGTCGCGGCTCTTCGCTGAGCGCGGGCTCGAGTCCCTCCTCGACGAACCGGCGCTTGGTCCGGTAGACCGTCGCCGTTCCGACGGCGACGCTGCGCGAGATCGCGTCATCGGTCACCCCGGCGTCGGCGGCCAGGAGGATCTGCGCGCGCTTGATCCGTCGGACCCCGATCTTGCCGCCCGTGACGAGGGCGCGGAGCTGGGTGCGTTCTTCCGGCGTGAGCGTGACCCGATGGCGTACATTCATGGTGGCTCCTCTCGATGAGCCTTTTGATCACGCCGCCATGGCCATGGCCACTTCTTCGACCCCGCGTTTCACCGACAAGCAAGGCCAGTATCTGGCGTTCATCCACGCGTATCTGGTCCTCAACGGTCGACCACCGGCCGAGGCCGACATGGAGCGCTACTTCAGCGTCACGCCGCCGAGCGTCCACCGCATGGTCGTCGAGTTGGAGCGTCGCGGCCTGATTCGTCGCGTACCGCGGCAGCCGCGCAGCATCGAACTCGCCATCGAGCCCGAAGCGCTGCCGCCGCTACGCAGGCAACCGATCAAAACCTCTGTGGCGAGGTACTAGCCCGGACGCCAGTGCTCACACGCGTGGGCACGTGCGGACAGGAGACCGCACGAGAGTTCGCGACTTGTCAATGAATACAGGCGGTTGAGACTGGCAGCCCGCGTGCAATACAGCCGCCCGATGCCTCACCGGCCCACCCC
>JBOGJB010000157.1:0-4287 GCA_050745085.1 Vicinamibacterales bacterium | reverse complement strand
GGTCGTAGCGCCGGCGATACCCAGCTGGGTGATCTCCTACGCGGTCGCGGTTTGGTTAGTCACGACGATCGGCGGCGGGGTCCGGATCGCGCGCGGCCTTCGCCTGCTCGTCAGGCTCAAGCAGCAGTCGCAGCCATTCGACGCAGGACGGCAAGCGCGTCTGACGATGTGGACGTCGGTTCGCCAGTCGGGACGACGACCCGAGCTTCGTGTCGCCGATGTCGCGTGCGGCGCGTGCGCGCTGGGACTCGGGCGCCCGATGATTCTCGTCTCGCGGGGCCTCTTGAATGGTCTGGCTGACGAGGAACTGGATCAGATCGTGATGCACGAGGATGCGCACCTGGCGCGGTTCGACGACTGGTCGCGCTTGGCACAGGCGATCATCGTAAGCGTCGCGGGCCTGCATCCAGCAGTGCGGTACATCAACCGTCAGATCGATCTCGACCGCGAGGCCGCCTGCGATGATCGGGTCGTGTCGCGAACCGGCGCCGCAAGGCAGTATGCCGCTTGTCTGGCCGACGCCGCCGCCGTTTCGGTTGGGTCCTTCGAAGCAGCCGTGATTCCCAGCGCGATCGGATCCTCGCGGATGCTTCTTGCTCGCGTCGGCCGCTTGCTGGAGCCACAACGTCTTCGCACCACGCGACTCGCGCGGGCGGTCTGCTGTGCCGGCGTGCTTCTGTTCGTCGGTATCCTGATCGCGTCGAAGGATGTGACGCCCGTTGTGACGTTTCTCGAATCGCGTCCCGCGGCCGCTCCGGATGCGGTTGCGCCACCTCCACTGCGCGTTCGGCAACCGGCGAACCTTGTTCGTGTCAACTCATCGCAGGCAAGGCCCGCGTTCAAGCGATCGCCACAGCTGTCGACGACGTCGCCACCGGCAGTTGGTGCCTCGATGGAGCAGACCTACGAGGTGCCTGCTGCACCCTTGCACGTCTCGCTCGGTCGAACCGTCCAGGCCCTCGAAACGCCGCCGCCAATTGCGGGCAATCGCCTTGAACTTGCGTACGGGACACCGGCCCCTCCAGATATGTGGCGGCCGCCGCCGGCGCCAGCAATACCGGTGACGTCGAGCGGCGACGCCCCCTGGACTCGGGCTGTCGATGCCGGCATGGCGATCGGCGGCGGCGCGAAGCGTTCTGGTGTTGCCATCGGCGGCTTCTTCACTCGCGCTGGAAAAGCGATCGCAAAGACCTTCTAACTCTCGGTCAACGCACGTCCGTTTCTGGTTCTCTGACGGAGGCTTCGCTATGCGCGTGTACCTCGTCAACCCGAGCCATGTCTCTTTCGGCGTCGCCGTGATTACCCCGCGATGGCTGTATGTGCTCGCGGCGGCAACGCCGGCCCGGTGGGGGGACCCGATCCTCTGCGACGAGACGCTCGAGCCGTTCGATCCGGCGCAGGTCGTGCCAGGAGACATCGTCGGGATCGGCATTCATACCGGGAATGCACTGCGCGGGTACGAAGTGGGAACCCTCACGCGCGCCCGCGGCGCCCACGTCGTGTTCGGGGGAATTCATGCGACGCTCTACCCGGAGGAGGCGCATGCGCTCGGCGGGGCACACAGCGTGGTCAAGGGCGACGGTGACGTCATCTGGGCCTCGGTGGTCGCGGACTGTGCCGCGGGGGCCCCGCATCCAGTCTACGAGGCCGGTCGAGTAGGAGGTGCCGCGTTCGCGCCGGCCCGATGGGACCTGCTGCCGAGGAATCGATACATGTGGGCCTCGGTGCAGACAGTGCGCGGCTGCCCGAAACACTGTTCGTTCTGCTCGGTCTGGCGCACGGACGGTCAGACCCCGCGTCAGTATTCACAGGACGCGGTCGTGACCGAGATCGTCGCGTTGCGCCGGCGCGGCTTCCGCTTCATCGCATTGGCCGACGACAACTTCTACCCCGTGTCGATGGCCGACCTGGACCAGGCCGGACGCCGGCGCGATACCGCGCGCCTTCAGGCGCTCCAGGCGCTGCGCGCCGAACGCTTCGCGCTCATGGATCGACTGTCGCGGCTGCCCGACGACATGGTGTTCTACACGCAGATCACGATGGAAGCCGCTGAAGATCCGGCCTTCCTCGACGCGATGGCCAAGGCGCACATTCGCGGCGCGCTGGTGGGCGTCGAGTCGGTCACGCCCGAAGGGCTCAAGGACGTCTACAAGGGATTCAATCTGACGGGCGAGGCGCTCGTCGAACGGCTCCGGACGTTCGGGGAGCATGGCATCCACGTCCTTGGGTCGTTCATTTTTGGACTGCCAAGCGATCGGCCGGACACGTTCGACGCCACAGCGGATCTTGCCGAGCGAGCGGGCGTCACCTTCGCGCAGTTCGTGATGTTGACGCCGTTTCCGGGCACCCTTGATTTCGAGCGCTGGGAACGGGAAGTTGGACCGAACGTGGCGGTCGTGAACGGCATTCCGCTCACCCGCCACTGGCTCATTCCTCAGGCGGACAGGCCGAAGGTCTACACCCCGCATCCCGTGATGTCGCCAGACGAGATTCGCGTCCGCACGCAGGCGGTGTGGGATCGTTTCTACGCTCTGCCGCGCGTGTGGGCGCGCTCCCGCGCCGTGCGATCGTGGAGGGGTCGTCTGGCGTTCGTGCTGATTTCGAAGCTGTATCGACAGATGTACGCGAACACCGGCATCGCGACCGATTCCGCCCGGGCCGCCCGATCCGTGCGGATCGCACGCTTGATCGCACGCCCGTGCCGCCGGCTGTTTGCGGGCGCGCCGATGCCCACGCTGGAAGTGCCAGCGGCATGAGCGCCTATCCGTGGTGCAGGCGTTCACTGCTGCGAGGCGCGCTGATTCTCGGTTGCGCGGTCGCGCCCGGCGATCCGGCGATGTCGTCGAGCATTCCTCGCGCTCCCGCAGTTGAGGTCGACCCTCCCCCGGTAACGTTGCTGCAGACGACGATGGTCCGCCGGTACACGATGTCCGGATCCATTCGGCCGCTGCTGTTCTGGTTTGGTCGGGACGACATCGGTCTGGCGCGCGTCGTGTGGCGGCGCGGTGACGATGGCGCGCGGGGGTACGAATTGCTGATCGGAACCGATCCGGCTCGCGCGCCGCGGTCGCTCAATCGATGGGGCTACATCGCGGAGGAAGTGCGTGGCGCCGAGGGGTCGATGCTCGCCTTGATGACGCGCGCGGACGAGTCGTCTTACGAGGAGGCCGCCACGAGCGCGACACGTGGAAGAGCGCCCGGCGAATTCCGCGCAATCCGTGGTCATGTCGCAGACGGCACCGCGACCTGGCAGGTTGCCGCCGTGCATACGCCCGAACCACTCACCGTTCACGATCTCGACACCGCGCTGGATCGCGTTGGCAACGGCACGATGTTGGCGACTCGTCGCGAGATGCGCTCTTCGCGCGACGCACGGCCGGGGTTTCTGGCGGCGCTGGCCGAGCTGCTCGATCGCGCCGTACAACTGACAAACGAGGCTGATTCGGCCGACCTGGCACGTGCGCGGATCCAATATCTTTTTGGCGGGCAGGTCTACGAATTGCGGCTCCGCCGCGCCCAGCGAGGCGTCGAGCAAGTCCAGAATGACTCCATTCGGATCGTCCGCACCGTGTTCGACATCTACACGCTGGCGACGAATTTGCGCACGCGATTCGAGATCGTGTGCGGTACGGAAGGCAGCCTCGTCGGTGTTCCAGTCTCGGTCGCGTGGCAGCCGCGCTGGTGGCTCAAGGTCAGCCTGAAGCTGATCGACTGAGGCGACTCGAACGAGGGCCCGGGCCTTGGGCGCCTTGGAAGATTCGACCCGCTTCGAGTGCCTCCAAGCTCAAGTCCAGGTTTCATCCGGATCGGGACCGACTCGGACGCCGACGCACGGGACATCGAGAGGCACGGCACGGCATCCCCAGCAGCCCCGATCGCCTCATCGGCCGGCGTCCCGCCCTATCTCACGTGCCCTCTCCCTTTGCATGCGCCGGGCCGGGTACGCCTGCTCATGGCTGGATCGGACACTTGAAATCGGCGTCGGGATCACGCGCCACTGTAACGTCGCCCGCCGCCTGAGCCGCGAGCACCGCCGCTTCCGATGTCAACAGATAGGGCGTGACCGTGAACGTGACCGCATGGAACTTCCAATGACCGCCGTGATAGTCCGTATCGCCGGGCGCGACGCCGACGACGCCCTTTTGTCCCGTCACACCGTTGGTAATTGCATAGAAATTGTCGCGTCCGGTTTGCGGATTCGCGGCGGGCGGCACCACCGTACGGACGCCCGTGCCGTTGTAGTAGCAGCAGCCCTCAGGGAATACGAATGGCGGCGGTGTGCTGCCC
>JBOGJB010000156.1:0-13285 GCA_050745085.1 Vicinamibacterales bacterium | reverse complement strand
GAGGTAGCTCAGAGCAAACAGCAGCATGAGAGAAGCAATCGCTGTGCTGCCCCAATAGGCTATCTTTCGAGCCATGTATCCTCCAATTGTGAGACGCGCGGATTCTACATCTAGGTTCGAACAGGTTCGAGAGGTTCGGACGGGCCGGCCGATTCCGACTCAGGTTACGATGGGCTGGCTCAGCACGGAGGTGCATCGTGGGTGATTCGAAGGCTGGAGCCGATCGTGGCGGATGGAAGACCGGGGCGTTGGCGATGGCGTCGGTCGGCCTTGTAGCCGTGCTCGCTGACGGCGCGAGTTCTCAGGCGACGCGGCCAGGCGAACCGCCGTCGACGACGTACGGCCCGTCGCCGAAACTGCCGCCGCCGAAGGCTGGCGAGCCGCCCGGTATGAACTTCGCGAGCGTGATCGGCTGGAAGCCGGGGGAGACGCCGGAAGCGCCCGCGGGGTTCGGCGTCGCCCTCTTCGCCGGCGGTCTCGACAACCCGCGGTGGCTCTATGTGCTGCCGAATGGCGACGTGCTGGTGGCGGAGTCGCGCACGGAACAGGTCGGCGGAGAGATTCCGCCGGCACCGATGGCTCCGGCATGCGGCTCTTCGCGAACCGGCCTGCGGAACCCGAACGGGATGGACTGGGCACCCGGCACGACGACGCTGTGGACCGTTGTCAACGAGCGCGATCTGCTTGGCGACGACCTGGTTCCGGACTACCTGACCAGCGTGCGCGACGGCGCGTTCTACGGATGGCCGTACTCCTACTACGGTCAGCACGAGGATCCGCGGCAGAAGGGGGCGCGTCCCGATCTGGTTGCACGAGCGGTCGCGCCCGACTACGCGCTCGGCCCGCACACGGCGTCACTGGGTTTGCGGTTCTATAGAGGCCGTGCGTTTCCGGAAGCGTGGCGCGGAGCGTTCATCGGGCAGCATGGATCGTGGAACCGGTCGTCGTTCTCCGGTTACAAAGTGATTCACGTCCCGTTTCGCGATGGACGTCCTTCGGGACCGCCACAGGATTTCCTGACTGGATTCATCGCGTCACCAACCACCGTCCGTGGACGGCCTGTGGGCGTGACCGAGCTGCCCGACGGCTCCTTGCTCGTGGCCGATGATGCGGGCAACAGCGTCTGGCGAGTGCGGAAGACATGACCTGGCTCGAGCACGTGACCCGTGACGTGCGGCACGCGGGGCGCACGATCGCCCGCATGCCCATTCTGGCGACCGTCGTGATTGTGTCGCTCGCCGTCGGCATCGGCGTCAACGTCGTCGTCTTTTCGTGGATCCAGGCGGTCATGCTGAAGCCGCTGCCAGGCGTGGCCGATGCGCGCAGCTTTTACTTCGTGGAACCGCGGGCGGAAACCGGCACGCACCCCGGCGCCTCCTGGCTTGAGTATCGCGATCTAACGGAGCGGCTCCGTTCGTTTCGCGAACTGCTCGCATTCCGGATGGTGCCGTTCAACGTCGGCGAAGCGGCGCGGACCGAGCGGATGTATGGGCTGCTTGTCTCGGGCAACTACTTCTCGGCCCTCGGCCTGCGGCCGGCCCTCGGCCGGTTCTTCGGCCCCGACGAGGTGGCGCGCGCCGGCGCCGAGCCGGTCGTCGTCGTTTCTCACGGCTTCTGGCAGACGAGGTTCAACGGATCGCCGGATGCCGTCGGGCAGACGATTCGCGTCAACGATCGCGATCTCGCGATCGTTGGCGTCACCCCGCGCGGATTTCAGGGCACGGTCCTGTCGCTCGATTTCTCGCTGTGGGTGCCTGCGACGATGGCGCCGGCGATGCTCGCCGGTTCGCGTGAGCTGGAGACCAGGGCGGTGCGTGGGTACGCAGTGATGGGACGGCTGCAGCCCGGCGTCACGCAGGTGCAGGCGCAGGCTGAGGTCGGCGCGGTGATGCGGCAGCTCGGGCGGCTGTTTCCCTCTACGAACGAGACGATTCGCGGCGACGTGATGTCGTTCTGGCAGGCGGCGCGAGGCCCGCAGCGGATGATTTGGGGCGCGCTGGCTGCCCTGCAGGGCATCATGCTCGTGTTGCTGCTGGCCGTCTGCGGGAACACCGCGAACCTGATGCTCGCGCGCGCGAGCACACGGCTGCGCGAAGTCGGCATCCGCCTGGCGCTCGGCGCGGGCCGATGGCGCGTCATCAGCATCCTGCTGACAGAGAGCGTGCTGCTCGCACTGATGGGCGCCGCGCTGGGCGCCGCGATTGCGGTGTGGGGCACGGACGCGCTGCGTGCGGTCCCGATGATTGGCGCCTTTCCGATTCGCTTTCAAACAAGTGTGGACGCCGCCGGTCTTGCGGTTGCGGTCGCTCTGGGTGTCCTCTGTGGGCTGGTCTTCGGGATCGCGCCGGCGACGCAGCTTGCCGGTGTGGACCCCCAGCAGGCCCTGCGCGCCGGCGCGCGGACGGCCTCCCGCAGCCGGTTGCGCAACGCGTTGATGGGAGTCGAAGTCGCTCTCGCGCTGATCGTGCTCGTCGTCGCCGCGATGTTCTTCAGGAGCGTCGCCGAGACTCGCGACATCGACCCCGGATTCCGGCGCGACGGCGTGCTCCTTGCCGCGTACGATCTGACCGGGCGCAACGTGGGCGACGCCGCCGCACGTGATTTTGCGGGCAAGCTCCTCGACCGCCTCCGCGCGCTGCCCGGCGTCGAGGCGGCAGCCATCGCGACCCAGGTGCCGCTCGATATCCACGGTCTCCCGCTGCGCTCGTTTACGATCGAGGGTCGCGCGCGCCCGGATGGCGCGGCCGACCAGGCGCTCAGCAACACCGTCACGCCAGGGTATTGGTCGGCGATGGGGATTCCGCTGCTCCAGGGCACGGATTTCGCCGTGTTCGCCGATCCGGCCACACCGGCTCAAGCCATCGTGAACGAAGCGTTCGTGCGGCGGTATCTCGCGGATCTCGAGCCGCTGGGGCGCCGGCTCGAGAATCGCGGCCGCATCTACACGATCGTGGCGGTGGCGCGGAACTCATTGTACGAATCGTTCGGCGAGTCGCCCACGCCGATTGTCTACTTCTCCTACCGCGATCGCCCGTCATCCGCAGGCGAGATCCACGTGCGCACGCGTCCCGGTGCCGAGACCACGCTCGCCTCTGACGTTCGCCGCGTCGTTCGCGAACTCGATATGGCGCTGCCGATTTACGATGTGCGCACACTGAACGAACACGTGGAAAAGAACCTGTTCCTCCGTCGCGTGCCGGCCCGGATGTTCGTCGTGCTGGGCCCGCTCCTGCTCGCCCTCGCTGCCATTGGCATCTACGCCGTCGTCGCATACGGCGTGGCGCAGCGCACCACGGAGATCGGCGTCCGCCTCGCGCTCGGCGCATCGGGACGACGGGTCGTCTCCGGAATCGTGCGGGACACGCTTCGCATCGTCGCGGCCGGCGCGGTGCCGGGCTGGCTGATCATGTACCTGGTGCAGATCCACATCGCGCCCGGGCGTCCCCTCGATCGGCTCGCGTTCATGGGTGTGCCGGCCGTTCTGTTTCTCGTTGCCGCGATCGCCAGCTGGCTGCCGGCGCAACGCGCGACCGCCATCGATCCCGTGGTCGCGCTTCGTCACGAATAGGTCCTCCTCATGGCCCAACGCAGCGCCTGGGCGGAGTTACCGGCGTCCGATTGATGGATTCGCGTGCTCCACGTCACCCAGGAGATCGATGAGCGACACAGCCGGCGTCCAGTCGTCCGGCGCATGGCGCACCGACGCTGGATCGAGATCGAGTAAGCCCACCAGCACCTCGCCGACGATCCGCCCGCCGACCGGGCCGAGGCGGTTGCCATCCGAGCGTACGGCGGCCTCGCGGAGGATGTAGAACCAAAGCGGCGTGTCGCCCCGCCATCCGGCCGCGCGCGCGCCCACTTCGTCCGGCGTGAGCGGCGGCACGCCGATGTGACGCGCGACGGCTTCGCCCGAGGGCAGACCGACGTTCTGGCCGCGCTCCAAGTCGCGGACGGCGAGCGAATGAAATTCTTCGACCTCGCATTCCCCCGTCAGCGTGACGGGCAGCGCTATCAGCGCGCCAACGAGCTTGCCGTCGATCTTCTTCGCCCGATCGGCCGGCGGCTTTCCGTCGGCGTCAAACAGGCGCGGCCACTCCACGCGGTGTCTCGGGGAGACGGGGCGGAACCCGATCAGATCCGGGAAGAGCGGCGCCGGTTCGCTGTCCCCGTTCACGCGGTACCGGTGCCGAATCTGCGCGTGGCCGTAGCGGTACGCCGCGTCTGCGAACTCCAACGGGATGTAGGCATCCGCCGAGGGCCTGTAAAACCGGCGATCGCCCGCCAGCAGCGAGCGCGTCAGGTCGGCGCCCACCAGCCGCGGCAGGAACTCGCGCAGCACCACCGTCTGGTAATGCCAGCGCAGCTCCCGCGCCGCGGTCTCGAACACGGCGGACGCCGGCGTTCCCGATGCCAGGGCGCGGTCGACGAAGACGTTGTGCGCGCGGACGAACGCGAGGTGCATCTGCGACATCAGCACGTGCGAGTCGTTGCGCGGGTCACCAATCATGGCCGTGCCTTCGCTGTTGCGCTGCACGTCGAAGCCGTCGGTCCCCGTCAGGAGCTTCGCCGGATCGTCGCGCCGAAACAGGTACGGGTGGCCGACGGGTCCGTCCCCGTAGAGACACTCGAGATTCAACTGCGGCGACCGCGCATTTCGGAGTCGTGCCGGATCGGCGACGGCGCCCAGCGCTGACCGGTCGGCGGTGATGTCGTGGGCGACGAACTGGCCGAAAAACGGCCAGCCCGCCGCCTCCGATCCCAGAGACGCCGCATCATCCTCTGCGTCTGTGCAGTCGCACAGGCCGCCGGCGCGTCCGAGTGCGAAGAGGAAGGCTTCGTCCGCTTTGAACGCCGGCAGACCGGGGAACAGTCGGGCATAGGACGCCGGTCCGATGGGGGCGTCGATTCGTGGTCGTAGGCGGGCTGGGGCGAGACAGTGCGGATGATCCATTAGAGGGAATCCTAACAGTTTCAAGGGGTCCAGAAAGTCCGCACAGGAGGTCAAGATCGGCCGCCGCCGCCGGCAGGACTACCTCGACCGCATTCGCCGGGCGCTTCGCTTCGTGCGCAGTCAACCTTTGCTGACGGGAGTTTCGCTGGGGACGGCGCGCCATGCCTGAGGCGAACCGTACTCGTCGCGCGCTGATGGAGGCGTGCTCGTCTGGCTGAAACAGCGACTCGAATAGGATCTGAAAAGCCGCTCGTACATTCGAATCCAGATTCTCGCTGATTCGCGGAGGACCTCGTTCTCCTGCGCGAGACGCCGGAGCTCCATCCGCAACCGAACGCTGTCCTCTTGCGGCGGCGACACTTGCATCATCATCGACGTCGGCCTCAACACTCTCAGTCCAGTGTGCCCAGAGGATGTCACGCGCAACGACGTCCGCGCGACAACAGCGAAAGATCCACGGCCGCCTTCGTGCTGCGCGGCGCCTTCGAGACGGTCATGCAGCCGCTCATACAGATAACTTTCCGCATGAGCCGGATCGGCCGCGATCGCAGGTATCATCGAATCATGTTGAAGAATGCCCCGATAGTTCCTTACATTCCCGCCACGGATGTGGCTCGAGCTCGCAGGTTCTACGAGGAGAAGGTCGGACTCGTCCCGCGTGAAGAGGTCGCCGGAGGCGTGGTCTACGAATGCGGCAACCGCTCGTGGATCCGGGCCTCAAGACCGTGAACGGCATCGCTACGGCCGGAGGCAGCAAGGCCGCGTGGTTCAAGGACAGCGAGGGGAACATCCTCGCCGTGATTCAAACACTCAAGTAGCGCTCTGGGATGCTTCGCGATTGGACAAGCTCGGTCGCTTCGTGAGAATGTCAGCTCCGCTCGGCGGCGCGGGAGCCGATCTGTGGGTCCTTCGTCGAATCCACGCATTTCCAGAGGAACGTGCCATGCCCGGAGGCCGACGTCTAACTGTTCAACAACTGCGCGAGCTCGCTAGAGACGGTGCCGAACGGGCCCTGAGGCGACTGCGCGCGGAGATCATTGCCATCGAGCGGACCTTTCCCGAGTTGGCGCTTCCCCGCCGCCGCCGGCAGCTGCGGCGGTCGGTAGCGAGCGCGCGCAACCGTACTCGCCACGCGTCGGCCGCCGCTCGGAAGGCGATCTCGGCCCGCATGAAGAAATACTGGGCGGAGCGACGGAAGGCGCAGGCGAGGTTGAGTCGATAGCCGGGTATCATCCGCATGCCGTCGCCGCCGCAGCTCCACCGCTTCCGCCGCCTCCCGCGCGCCGCCGACGACAACCTATGACGTCGGCCGGATGCAAGGCTGTTTATCGGCTAGTTGTAACTTTTGCCTTCAGCTGATTGAAAATACAGCGCTGCGTCCGGCCCGGTCGAAGGCGCACGCTCGCTCGAGGGCGGGACGATTCCCTTCAGCCGCATGTACGTCACCAGATTGCCGTAGTGCTCCCAGGCGTGGCTGTTGTTCATCGTCAGCGCCATCAGCTTTGGCGTCGTCTGCCCGCCGAACCACGCCACGGTCTCCTGGCCGGTGGCGTCGGTGAGCTTCGCAAAGACCGATTCGCAGAACGCCTTCGACTCGTTGAGCGCGGCGATGAGCTCGGCCTTCGAGGTCTTCTTCTCGTTCACCTGCAGTGACGAGGGGTCCTTCATGATCTTCTCGAAGTCCACGTTCTCCCCAGAGGCAACCCGGCACAAGAGCCTGTTGCCATCCGCGACGTGCCCAAGCACACCTCCCAGGCTCCGCACCTCCGGCGTCGGCTTGAACGAATAGAGGTCTTCGCCGACCTTCTCGGCCGTCTTCATGACGAGCGCCTGAACCTGCTGAAACTGGCGCTGGACGCCCTCGGTAAAGGTCCTGGCGCCGGTCGGTTGCGCCATGGCGGGACTGGCAGTGAGCACGGCGAGCGCTGCGACGAACGGGAACCTGCGCATAATGGCCTCCTCAAAGGCATCGTACTACGCCTGCTCGAGTACGAAGTACGAAGTTCGAAGGCTAAAGTCAGTTGGAAGTTGTAAGTTTGATGTAACACCCGATGGCGATCGAGCCTGCGACGGGCGGAGACTGGTCGGAGCTGACCGCGCGCCGCGCCACCGTGCTGCTGCTGACCGGCCGCCCCGGCGTCGGCAAGACGACCGTCGTCCGGCGCGTCGCCGAGAAACTGGAGCCGCGGCCGGCAGGCTTCTATACCGAGGAAGTGCGCGAAATGGGAGAGCGGCGGGGATTCCGCGCGGTCACGTTCGACGGGGAGGCGTCCATGATCGCCGACGTGGACTTTGGTGGGACCTCGCGCGTGGGACGTTACGGCGTCGACGTGGCGGCAATCGATCGGCTCGCCGACACCGCGCTCCAGCCGCGGCGGGACAATACTGTCTTCATCATCGACGAAATCGGCAGGATGGAGTGCCTGTCCGCCCGTTTCGTCGAGGCGGCACAGACGCTGCTCGACGCCGGACGACTCGTCGTTGCGACGGTCGGCCAAAGAGGTTCAGGCTTTATTGCCGACGTGAAGCGCCGGACCGACGCCGAGCTCTGGGACGTGACGCGGCAGAACCGCGACGAGATACCCGCCCGCGTGCTCGCATGGATCGCCGCACGGACAGGGTGAGGTGCGGCCATGATCGTCAGACCCGCCGGATCATCCCAGCTGCTCATCACGCAACCGGATCACGCGGCACTGTCCGCCCGCATCATGCGGCAGTGGCGCGCCGGCGGTTTTCCCGATGCCCCCAGGCGGTCATCAATCCTTCTGGCTATCGAAGAGCACGACAACGGGTGGCGCGAGGTGGACGCCGCTCCGGTCGTGGACGGCGTGACGGGACGCATCCTCGACTTCGTCAGCGCGCCCGACCCGATCCGGCGCGCGGTCTGGCCGCGCGGCGTCGACCGGCTCGCAGGGACGCCGTATGCCGCCGCGCTCGTGGCCCAACACGCCGTGCACATTTATCGGCGCAACCGGGACGATCCTCAGTGGGCGCCATTCTTCACCGAGATGGAAGCCACCCGCGATCGGCATCTGCACTCGGCAGGCGCGCTCTCGCTGGACGAGGTGCTCCGCGAGTACGCTTTTGTGCGCATCGGCGACCTGGCCTCCCTGACCTTCTGCAACGGCTGGATCGAACTACAGACGGATGACGCCGGGTATGCCATCCGCCTCGACGGGACGCGTCTCACCATCACGCCCGATCCCTTTGAAGGCCGTCAGATCGCGATCGAGATTGCCGCCCGGGAGCTGCCCAACCGGCCGTTTCGCTCCCCGTCAGAGGCACACGCCGCGTTTTCCGGCGCACGCGAAGTGGCGGTCACGGGGATTGCGCTGGGCGGCTGAAGACTGTTCAGCGGCACGCGGGACCTGGCTCATCGAAAAAACCCGCGCCATACCGCATCGATCGACGCATGGACCAGAGCGGCCGCCATCAGGCCGCCGCTCTGAAGATACGCGCGTCCGTAGAAGAAGCCGGCCACCGACGCCAGCACAGCGTAGCGCCAGTCCGGCTGCGGACCATTGTTCAGGTGAGCGAGGCCGAAGATGACAGATGTGACCACGAGCGCGCGCCCGGCGTGTCCCCACGTCTTCTGCAACAGATTCTGAATCAGCCCGCGAAAGAGCAGTTCTTCAGGCAGCCCAATCGTCAAGAGAATTGCCAGGAACGAGGCCACGAAGCTCGCGGGACTCGTGTCCGGATTGAACCGTACGAAACCTATCGCGATGCCGAGCGGCACGACAAGAGCCACGCACATCGCGAAGTTGATGCCAAACGCCGCGAGATCTTTGCGGCCGATCTGAAAACGATAGCCAACGCCATCGAGCTGGCGGAATGCGACGAAGAGCAGGAGCGCGAGGTCGACAGCCAGCGCGACATTCATCGTGTACGCGCCGCCGCCTTCCGGCCAGGCCCAGACGCCCCGAAACAGGCGGAAATCGAGCGGTAGCCAGAGCGCAAGGACGGCCAGGGCGTCCGGCCACGTCAGCCGGGACGCCGCCCGGGCGCTCGGCGCCAGCAGACACGCCGGCGCGAGCACGAACACCGCGAGCTTCAGAGCTGCGCTCGGTGTGAACGTGTCCGTACCGACCGCGTAGACACCATAAGGAACGAGGAGCAGCGCCGCCGCCGCAAGCAGACGAGCAGGACGATGATCCAGCCAGCGTCCGAGCCGCTGTGGAAGATCGGTCAGCCCACCCAGGAAGTACGGCAGGAGTAGGAGGAACAGACTGACGACGGCGGCAGCCAGCGGCATGCCGCCGTGGCCGCGCTGAAGCAGCAGCCCACCGGCAGCCAGGGAGGTTGCGGCAGCGAGCGAGGTGGCAGTGTATCTGCGATGGGCGATCGGGTGATCGGGTGATGTCATCGGGGTATCGGGTGAGATCGGGCTATCGGGTGTATCTCTCGGGTGATCGGGTTATCGAGCGATCAGCGGGCGATGTGTACATGTGTCCGGAGACTGCGCTCACCCGACGGCGAGCGCAAGGAGGGATGATGAGCCGTCTCGGTCGTCTGGCTACGATTCAGCCGCCACGTGATTCCTCGTCGAGGAGGATCTGCAGGAACTGACGGTCCGCCGCGTCGGACGGCCGCACGGTCTCTTTCGTGCGAATGAGCGTTCGTTTGCTGGCGATCGGAATGGACACGCCGTCGATTTCCACGCGATCCGCATCGCGCGCGGCCTCTTCGTAATCGAGGCCGCACGCGCGGCCCATGAGATCGATGACCACCTCGTCTGCGACGCGGACGACGACGAACCTGCGGATGTCGTCGTCGGCGACCTCGGCGACCGCGTTGTCTGTCAGAACGCTCAGCGCCGACCGGAGCCGTGCGACGTTCTCCGGGCTGTCGTCCACGAGCAGATCGATGTCGCGTGTCGTGCGGGCGCCGCCGTGCGCGATCACGGCGAAGCCGCCGATGAGCAGGTATCGGGCGCCGGCGTCGTTCAGGGCGCGGCAGATTCTGGCGAGGTCTTCCGGGAGTGGCGCACGTGCGTGGCCGCGCTCAGCCGCATCATCCACGTGTCCGCCTCCTCGAAGCTCGAAAAACGATAGACCCCACGGGGCACGAGGGCGTCGTGCCCTCGCAGCCGGGCCGCGGTCGTCTGCAGACGGGCCACGTCGTCCCAACCTGCGTCGAGCCGGCGGCCTCCAGCCTGGCGCGGGGTATCCGGCTCTTCGACGTTCCGTGCGCGGGTCATTGATTGAGCATAGCAGACCTGATCGGCGGTGTACTGTAATCCGTTGGGCCGCAGCTGTGCTGTGGCTCGGCATGTCCCACGCCCCCTTCGCCGAGGAGCCCGGTGATTTCGTACGGGCCGATGCGGTCCCCGGTTCCGGGCATGCCGGATTATCACCAATAACCTTCTCTTTGCCAGGTCGGCACGGATCGTCGTAGCATCCGTGTCCGTATGGACGACGTCAACCGGCGCGAGTTCCTCAGGCTCGCCGGTGCCGGAGCGGCGATCGGGGCTTCAGCGGGTGATGTCGTGCCAGCCAGTTCGGCTGACCTGTGCTTCACGAGCGCCAAAGAACTGACCGGCCTCATCCGAACGCGAAAGCTCTCCGCGCGCGAGGTGATGGCGGCGCACCTCGCACAGATCAACCGGCTCAATCCAAAGATCAACGCCATCGTCGCCAAGCTCCCGGATCACCGGTGCCTCGCGCTGGCCGATGAGGCCGACCGGCGGACCGCGAAGGGCGGGACGCTTCCGCCTCTTCACGGCCTGCCGATCGCCTTCAAGGACCTTCAGCCGGCGGTCGGCTTTCCCTTCACGCGCGGGTCGCCTATCTATAAGGGTGCGATGCCGGCGGCGGACTCGGTGCTCGTCGAGCGGCTGCGAAACGCCGGTGCGATCCCCATCGGGAAGACGAACACGCCCGAGTTCGGAATGGGATCGCACACTTACAACAAGGTGTACGGCACGACGTTCAACCCGTATGACCTGACCAAGAGCGCCGGCGGCTCGAGCGGCGGTGCAGGCGCGGCGCTCGCGACCGGGATGCTGCCCATCGCCGACGGCAGCGACCTGGGCGGCTCGCTCCGCAACCCGGCGAACTTCAACAACATCGTCGCGCTGCGCCCAACCGTGGGGCTCGTCCCGACGGCCCCGACTGCGTTTCCGCTGCTCGGCTTCAGCGTGAACGGTCCCATGACTCGATCGGTCGCCGACACGGCATTTCTCCTGAGCGTCATGGCCGGGCCCCATCCGCGCGATCCAGGCTGCCATCAATCCGATCCGTCCGTCTTCACCAAGCCGCTGGATCGCCGCTTCCGCGGGACGCGCGTCGCGTGGTGCCCCGACCTCGGCGGGCTTCCGCTCGACCCGCGCGTGCGATCGGTTCTGGAGGCACAGCGCAAGACCTTCGAAACACTCGGCTGCGTTGTCGAGGAGGCGTGCCCGGATCTCAGCGGGGCCGACTGGATCTTCCTGACGCTCCGCCAGTGGCGAAGCGCCGCGACGTATGGGCCGCTCCTCGCGAAGAACCGCGATCAGCTGAAGCCCGAGGCGATCGGAGAGATCGAAGCGGGTCTTGCGATCACCAGCGCCGAGGTCGCCCGCGCGATGATCCAGCACGGCGAGCTGATGGAGCGGGTCCGCCGGTTCCAGGAGAAGTACGAGTTCACGGTCTGCGCGGTGAATCAGCTGCCGCCGTTCGACGCCGCGCTGGACTGGCCGAAGACGATCGACGGCGTCACGATGGACCACTACGTGGCGTGGCAGAAGTCGGCGTACTGGATCACGGTCACGTTCCGTCCGGCCATCTCGGTCCCTGCCGGTTTCACTTCAGATGAACTGCCGGTCGGCATCCAGATCGTCGGCCGCTATCGCGACGATCTGGGCGTGCTCCAGATCGGCCACGCGTTCGAACAGGCCACGGGGTTCGGCCGGAAGCGGCCGCCGATTGAGTGACAGAGGTTGCTCGGTCTTCGTCCTTGTCGGCCTGCTGGACGGCGCGCAGGACGGCGATTGGCCGGCCTACGGGCGTGATGCGGGCGAGCCGATCAGCGGCGCCGGCGTTCCCTTCGGCCAAAGGCCGCGAGCATGACCCGCCGGGTGGTGCGAAGTCGCGCCCGCGCGTTCGACCCGCCGGTCGCGCTCTGATACGCCCTTTCCAGCTCCTCGTAAGACGGCGTGACGCGGGTCGTCTCCCGCGTCGCCATATAACACTTCAGATCGCGAACCGTGTCCCAGAAGATCTCGACGTTGAACTCGACGCGGCTGCGCGAGGCGAACAAGCGTTCGTCGACTACCTGCGCCACCGCCGCGTCTGCCGCCGCATCGTCCTGGGCCCTGCCTGTGGTGTCGGTTTGTCCGATCGGGATGGCGGCGTCAGCCGTCACGAGTTCGAGCCGGTAGTCCCGCGGGAGCGGCCGCAAGTCCAGGAGCGTGCCGCCGTCCACGAGTACCCGCCAGACGTCCCTCAGGGCATCGACCATGCCCTCGCGCGGTAGTCATCACAACGACCACCCGAAGAGCGCGATCTCAAAGGTGGCCGCGCCGAACGGCAGCTTCACCCCGGTGCCGCGTACGAACCGCAGACGACCGATTGCCGAAGGAGAACAGGTCGCCACAGCCGTCGCGACGTCGTCCGCGCTTGATTCGAGGCCCACGACAGAGCGAGCGGCGCCCGCGTACCGCAACGCCAGCCGACCGTTACCGGAGCCGATTTCCAGGACTCGAGCGCTGGCGAAAGTGGCGGCGTCGAACAGTGCCTCGAGCTCTTTGCCCGCGGGATCAAGAATGGTGGCCATATCGCTATGATGCCACGCGCCGAGCAGGTTCGACGTCCGCGCCGGCAGTGGGAAGTCGGAAGTAGAGTCGCTATACTCTCCCTCCTATGTCCCTCCAACCCGGGGCGCGGCTCGGCCATTACGAGATCGAACGCGTCCTCGGTGCGGGTGGCATGGGCACCGTCTACAGCGCCTTCGATTCGCGCCTGCAGCGGCCCGTCGCGATCAAGCTGATTCAGCCGGCCGAGGGACAGGATCCCGTCGCGCGGCTCCTCACCGAAGCGCGGTCCGCCTCCGCGCTCAATCATCCTAACGTCTGCACCATTCACGACGTAGCGGAATACGGCGACCGCGCGTTCATCGTGATGGAGCGGATCGAGGGCCGGCCGCTGAACGACGTCATTGCCGAAGGGGCGCTCGAGCCCGGCGCGGCGCTGGACATCGCCCTGCAGGTAGCCGGCGCCCTGGCGCACGCCCACGAGCGCGGCATCGTGCACGGCGACCTGAAGTCCGCCAACGTGCTGCTGTCGAGCGCCGGCCGCGCCAAGGTGGTCGACTTCGGCCTCGCCCGTCTCCACCAGCCGGGCGAGCCGGCGACGC
>JBOGJB010000155.1:0-5007 GCA_050745085.1 Vicinamibacterales bacterium | reverse complement strand
GAAAGAAACCTACTTCCGGCGCTTCTTCACGGTGACCGATCGCCACCGCGTCGCCTTGGCCGCGCGCACGTCAGACCAAGAGATCCGCGAAGCTCTCATCGAGATGCCGGACGAACAGCTCGACGCCATACTGTCGCCGCGCGAGCTGGAGGCGCTGCGCTTCGGCTATCGCGAGCGGGTGACCGACACCCACCTGCCGCACGTTCGCGATCTTCCGAAGGCGCTTCCGGACCTGTTCGCGAGCGCCGCGCGACGCGCGCGCGAAGCGGGCTTCGACGGCGTCGAGCTCCACTACGCGCACGCCTACACGATGGCGTCATTTCTCTCGGCGCTCAACACGCGGCAGGATGGATACGGCGGCCCCCGCGAGCACCGCGCGCGCCTGCCGCTCGAGGTCTACCGCGCCGTGCGCGAGGCCGTCGGCCGTGACTTCGCCGTCGGCGTGCGGTTCCTCACCGAGGACTGCGTCGCCGGCGGTAACACGGTTGAGGACAGCGAGTACTTCGGTGCCGCGTTCGCGCGCGCCGGCTTCGACTACCTCTCCCTCTCCCGGGGCGGCAAGTTCGACGATGCGAAGCAGCCGAAGGTCGGCTGGGCCGTCTATCCCTATACCGGCCCGAGCGGCTGGGAGTGCATGCCGACGACGCTGGGAGACGCGCGCGGGCCGTTCGGCCGAAACGTCGAGGCAACGGCGCGAATCCGGCGCGCCGTGCGCGGCGCCGGCTACGAGACGCCGGTGGTCGCGACCGGCGGCATCTCCACCTTCGATCAGGCCGAAGGCATCCTCGCACGCGGCGAGGCGGACATCGTCGGGGCGGCGCGCCAGTCGCTCGCGGATCCCGACTGGTATCTGAAGATGAGGCTGGGGCGCGGCGGCGAGGTGCGCCGCTGCACGTTCACGAACTACTGCGAGGGGCTCGACCAGATGCACAAGCAGGTCACGTGCAAGCTCTGGGACCGCGTGGCGCTCGACGAGCCCGGGATTTCGCGTTCGAGCGACGGCAAGCGCCGGCTCGTCGCGCCATGAAGATTCACATCGTCGGCGGCGGCCCCGCCGGCCTCTACTTCGCGATCCTGATGAAGCGCCTGGATCAGGGCCACGAGATCGCGCTGTTCGAGCGCGACGGGCCCGACGACACGTTCGGCTGGGGCATCGTGTTTTCGGACCAGACGTTCGGCTACCTGAAGGATCAGGACGAGCTGACCTACACCGCCATCACCGACACCTGCGAGCGATGGGACAACGTCGACGTCGTCCATCGCGGGCAGAAGATCACCGTCCGCGGCAACCGGTTCTCGGGCATCCAACGGCTGCAGTTTCTGAAGATCCTGCACGCGCGCTGCGAGGAACTCGGTGTGGATCTCAGATTCCAGACGCGCATCGCGGACGAAGAGCTGTCGTCCGGCCCCCGGTCCCGGGCCTCCGGCCTCCTCGACTGCGACCTGTTGGTAGGCGCCGACGGCGCGAACAGCATCGTCCGGCGCCTCCACGCCGACACGTTCCGGCCGACGCTCGAGGCCGGTCGCAACAGGTACATCTGGCTGGGAACGCCTCGCCTCTTCCATGGCCTTACGCTGACGTTCCGGGCCTCGGACGCCGGCCCGTTCGCTGCCCACTCGTACAAGTTCAGCGCGTCCATGAGCACGTTCATCGTCGAATGCGGCGAAGAGACGTGGGCGCGCGCGGGCCTGGATCGCATGTCCGAGCGGGAGACGTGCGACTACCTCGCGCGCCTGTTCGCCGACGACCTCGAGGGGCGGCCGCTCGTCACCAACAACTTCGTCAGGTGGCTGACCTTTCTCTTCGTGAAGAACGCGCGCTGGCACAATGACCGGATCGTGCTGCTCGGCGACGCGCTCCACACCGCGCACTTCTCGATTGGATCGGGGACGAAGCTCGCGCTCGAGGATGCCATCGCGCTGGCGGCCTGTTTCAGGACGGACCCAAACGTCGCCGGCGCGCTCGACCGGTTCGAGCGCGAGCGGAAGCCGGTGATCGAGGAGTACCAGGAGGCCGCGCGCGAGAGCCAGGTCTGGTTCGAGGAAATCGGGCGCTACATGCGGCTCGAGCCGATCGAGCTCGCCTATCAGCTCATGACACGCAGCAAGAAAATCGACCTCGACAGGCTGCGGCAGCGCGACCCGGCGTTTATCGCAACCTACGAGCGCGCGCGTGATTCCAGCTAGAGGTCTCTCTCAGTCCCGCGCGGGCTTCGTCGCCTCGAACTTGATCTGCTTCAGCAGCTCCGCCTGCCGGGCGAGCTCGGCCTTGCCGGCAGGGAAATCGTTGGCGCTGAACATATAGGCCAGCACGTCGGCATTCTGCTGCCGGCTCAGCGTTCCCGGCCGGTCCAGCGGCATCGAGATGCGGGTTCTCTCGAACATGTCGCCGACCGTGACGCCGTTCCAGTTCGACGTGAACATCGCGCCGACGAGCGGTCCCGCCGATTCGCCCCCCTCGAGCTGTGCTCCGTGACACGAGGCGCAGTACTGATGATAGACGGCTGCGCCGCGCTTGGCCTGCTCCGGAGTGTAGACGCCGTCCCAAACTGAGCGGGATCGTGGGCCCGCGGATGTCGCCGGCGGCGGCGGTTCCCGCGGAGGAGACGCCTGGTCCGTGCGTGGCGCGGTACGAGACGCGCCAATCGCTGCCAACGCCATCGTCACCAGCGCCAGGATCCTCCTCAACGTTACCTCGCTCGACTCAGCAACCTGTCAGGGCCGCCCGCGGCTACTCGTGGTTTTCTCTTCCGCGGGCAGGCTGAACGCGAGGTATTCGCCCGAGTAGGGGCCGCCGCTCACGGCGACGACAATGTACTGCCTGTTGTCGACCATGTACGTCATCGGCGATCCACTCTGCGGCGCCGGCATGTAGATCGCGCCGACCTCCTTGCCGGTGGACTTGTCGTATGCGCGCAGCATCGCCCCGCGCGGCCTCTCCTCCGTCGTCGTGAACTGGACGTCGCCGAGAATAACCAGCGTCTTGGTGATGACCAGCCCGACGCTGCCTCCCTGGCCGGTCTTTGGAATGTTCAGACCCTTGAGCGCCGGGTGGTTGCGAACCACATCGGGCGTGTCGCCGTGCGGCACCCTCCAGAGGATCTGGCCGCGATCGAGATCAATCGCAGCGAGCACGCCGTAGGGCGGTTTGAGAATTGACAGACCCTCAACGTTCAACCCGCCCTCGCCCGCTCGACGCGCGGCCGGTGCGGCAGCAGGCGCTGTCGGGGTCGCCCGTTCCTGCGGCGCCGCGCGGGGCTTCGACGGCACATCCGCGTACGTGCCTGTGCCGGCAGCCTCCCTCAGCCGGAATTCCTGCCCGACGATCCCGGCCTGGTACGGGATGTCCGAGAATCCCTGCGGCGGTGGGGCGACGGACTCTCCGACGATCGCGGAGGTTCCCGCCTGCGCATACACGATGTGCGTCTCCGGGTCGTACCCGCCACCTGGCCAGTTCGTGCCCCCGCTCGCGTTTCCGATGTTGATCCCACCGAGCAAACCGTTGACGTTGCCCACGATTGGCGGGTTGTACACGACCCCCGGATACCACTTGTATCGCTCGAGGTTCTTAAGCGCTTGCGCGCGGAGCTCAGGCGTGAAGTCGATGAGGTCGTCAGGGCCGTTGAGCGCGTTGCGGCCGTACATCAACGCGGCAGGCGGATGAGGCTGCGTCGGCGCGTACCACTCGCCGGGCACGTCTCCCTTCGGCACCGGCTTCTCTTCAATCGGCCAGATGGGCTCGCCCGTCACGCGATCGAAGACGTATAACCAGGCCTGCTTGCTCGGCACCGCCACCACCTTGCGAGGTTTTCCATTGATGGTCACATCCGCGATGAGAGGCGCCGAGGACATGTCGTGATCCCAGATCGGATGATGCACGAACTGGAAATACCACTTGCGCTTGCCGGTCTGCAGATCGACGCAGACGAGGCTCTCGGCGAACAGGTTGTTGCCGGGACGCTTCCCGCCGTAGTAGTCGGATGTCGGGGTCTCGACCGGCAGGTAGGCCAGTTCAAGCTCCTCGTCCACCGTGATCTGTGTCCAGACGCCCGTGTTGCCGTTGATCGCCCATGAGTTGTCGAGCCAGGTGTCGTTGCCAAATTCTCCGGGCCGCGGGATGCCGTTGAAGGTCCATCGCTCCTTCCCGGTCCGCGCATCATAGGCGCGAGCGACACCCTTGGTGTTGTTATGGGTCGTGACCGTCATCCCTTCCTTCATCGCGGAGCCGACCAGGACGAGGTCCTTCACCACGAGTGGCGTCGAATGCAGACCGATCTCTCCGGTCTCCAGATCGATCTGCTGACCGGTCCCGAAGACGACGCCGACTTTCATGTCCACGACGCCGTCCTTGCCGAACGAGCGAACCATTATGCCGGTCTTCGCATCCAGCGCGATGAGTCGATATCCCGGCGTCACGTACAGGATTCGCTCGTCCCCTTTTCCATCGGTCCAGTACGCGAGGCCTCGGCCCGAGAGCTGCCGCGGCGCCGCTGCGCCGCGGGCACCTTCGGGATATCTATGAACCCACATCAGCTCACCGGTCTTCGCGTCGAGCGCCACCACCGCTCGTCGCGTGCCCGCCGTCGTATACAGCACGCGGCCGACCACCAACGGCGTCCCCTCCAGCTTGTACTCGGGACGGGTTCCAAGGCTGTCGGTCTTGAAGCGCCAGGCGACTTCCAGGTCGTTGAAGTTCGACGCGTTGATCTGGTCGAGCGGTGAGTACCGGCTGCCCCTGACGTCACCGGTGTAGGACGGCCACTCGCCGTTCTTCGTCCCGTCGGAAACCGGGTTGCTCGTTCTAGACTGACCGCTCGACGCCGCGATCGCCAGGCTCGCCAGACCCGCCATCATCAAGAGTCGCGGCATTGCTCGCTCCTTTTCTTACGCTCGTGGGGCCCCACCCCCACTCGCTCGCGCTCGCGGGTCCGGGCCGAGAGCCCGGACTTCCGTTCGGCCGCTCGCGCGGGCCGCAGGCGATTTTGTTCTCACTAACCAGACCAGACC
>JBOGJB010000154.1:0-7607 GCA_050745085.1 Vicinamibacterales bacterium | reverse complement strand
GGCGCGACCCCCGCTTCCGGATTGAGCACTGCACGGTCGTGACGCCGGCCCTGGTCGATCGGATGCGTGCGCTGAACGTCATTCCGAACCCCTTCTCCACGTATGTGTACTTTCACGGCGAGAAGATGCGCGAGTATGGCGCCGTCCGGCTCGAGCGGATGTTCGCCGTGCGCACCTTCCTCGACGCGGGCCTGCGCGTCACGCAGACCTCGGACTACCCACCCGGCCCGTTCGAGCCGATGATGGCGCTCCAGTCGAGCGTGACGCGGACCGACATGCGGGGTACCGTCTGGGGAGCCTCGCAGCGGGTGACGGTCGAGGAAGCGCTGCGGGTCGGCACGCTGCACGGCGCTTACGCGTCGTTCGAAGAATCTCAGAAGGGATCGCTCGAAGCGGGCAAGCTCGCCGATCTCGTCGTCCTCGGCCGCGATCCGCGGACGGCGGACCCTGCCTCACTGGTCGACATTCCCATCGAGCGGACGATGGCCGGAGGGAAATGGGTCTATGAGAGCTGAGAGGTCGTTACCCGACCTTTTCCCAGCCGCGCGCCTGCAGGCGGGCACGCAACCGTTCTGCATGCGCGCGGGCCGAGTCAGCATCGGGCAGGCGTTCCGAGATCGCCAGATTGCCGTCCTGAAACACCTGTAGCTCAGCGAAGCCCGTCTCGTGAAACAACACGCATCGCATCACGCTGTCGCTGGCTCTGATCGTCCACAGGACGTCCTGCTTCGCTTCCGGCATCTCGACACCCGGCCCGCACTTCCGCGCCGCAGAGTTCGACGGTGTGCGTGTGGGAGAAGGACCAGAGCGTAACACCGGCCCTTCGGGCCGGTCAAGAAATGCGCCGCACGCGATCGTCCCTGGTGGTAAGGCCCAGGGTATGGCAGGTCACACAATACCCGGAGATGCTGCTGCCGAGTGCCATCAGCCCGAGGAGGCCCAGGCCGAGGCGGGCCGCGCGGGGCACTTCCGGCAGCGCGATCGCGCCGGCGATCGTCGCGGCACCGATTGCCAGGTAAGCCAGGCGATGAAGCCGGCCCATGTTGTGGGGCAGCACGCGACCACTATAGCGTGTGATCGGCGGCAATCTGCGGCCGATCTGCGGTAATCTGCGATCATGCCCGTCACGATCGACCGCCCGGAGACCGGCGAGTTCGCCACTTTCTACGCGCGCTACATCGACTACCTGCCCCGCGACGCCGACGTCATCGCGACCCTGACGTCGCAGCTCGACGCGCTCCCAAAAGCGCTTGCGCTGGCGGGCGAGGGGCGCGCGTCGTACCGCTACGCGGAAGGGAAGTGGAGCGTGCGCGAGGTGGTCGGTCACCTCGCCGACGCCGAGCGTATCTTCGTGTACCGGCTGTTGCGAATCGCGCGGGGCGACGAGACGCCGCTCCCGGGCTTCGACGAAAACGACTACGTCCGCGCCGGCGATTTCGAGCGCCGGCCGCTGGCTGACGTCGTGGGCGAGTGGCTGGCGGTGCGGCGGGCCACACTGTCGCTCGCGTCAGGAATGGAGCCGGCCGCGTGGGAGCGGCGCGGCACGGCCAATAACGCCGCCATCTCGGCTCGCGCCCTGCTCTATATCACCGCGGGCCACACCGAGCACCACCTGGGTATCCTCAGGACGCGATACGGTCTTCAATAGCGCGAAGCCAGCTCCATCGGATAATCCAGCTTCCTGGATAGATGAGCCGCCAGTACCGCGCGAAGCGCCGCTGGGTCTCGCGATCGACGGCGTGGACGCGCGTCTCGGTCGTCACCCGCGTCCAGCCGTCCCCCTCCGGGATGACGCGGAAGTTCATTACTGCGCGCGCAAAACCCGGCCGGCCGAGCGTCCGGAAGAGCGCGGGATCCAGCGACGGCACGTTTTCCCGCTGCGCCGCGCGCACGACGTCAGGTGGCGCGATGACGACCGTGCCGAGGAGCAGCTCGCGGTCCGCTTCTTCGCCCAGCAGCACAAATCCACTCGACAGCGCGACGTCCAGAATCGGCTTTTCTTCCGGCGGGTTGAGAATGTGCTCCGCCTGGCCCTGTCGGCTCGGATTCCGGATGAAGGTGAGGGCGCGGAAGAGGAAGATGTCCGACGACCGGACGCGCCGGATCGCGGCGAAGACCTGCTGCGGGGTGGCGCGGACGCGCCGCTCATGGTACTCGCCAAACTGCCACTCCGGCAGCCACTGGTCGACGAGCGTCTCGCGAGCGGTCGTCGTCCGCGTCGGGTCGGGGAGCAGGGTCGCGGCGATCGCGAGCGCCGCTCCGGCCGATGCCACCAGCGCGCCGCGCCGGCGCGTGCGGATGCCGACCCACCGGAGCGGCCAGATCACGCTGAGGAGGCCGGCGACGGCGGTCACCGCCCCGGCATAGAAGAGCGCGGAACCAGGCACGTCGCTATTATCTACACATGGATACCGACCGTCCGCAGTTGACCTACGCCGACTATCTGCGCGTGCCGGAGCTGATCGCGCTCCAGCATCCGCAGTCGTCGCCGGTCCATCACGACGAGCTGCTGTTCATCATCACGCACCAGACCTACGAGCTGTGGTTCCGGCTGATCCTCCACGAGCTCGATGCTGTCGTGGCGTGTCTCTCGACTGCCGCCTCGATCCCGGGCTCGCGGGACGCGGTGTACGAGGCGGCGCGGCTGCTCCGCCGCTGCACGGAGATCGCGCGAGTCCTCGTCGATCAGTTCACGATTCTCGAGACGATGCTGCCGACGCATTTTCTGGCGTTCCGCGGCCGGCTGCGGCCGGCGAGCGGCTTCCAGTCGGAGCAGTTTCGCGAGATCGAGTTCCTGTGCGGGCTGAAGGATGACAAGATGCTGCGCTATCACGAGCCGGCGTCGCCGATGCGCGCCGCGCTCGAACGGCGGTTCTCGGCGCCGTCGCTGCGCGACGTGTTCTTCGAAGCGCTCGCCGCCCTCGGCGTCATGCCGCCGGTCGGGGGCGCCGAGACCGACGAAGAGCGCTTCGCGGCGCGCGCGCGCGCGATTCTCGCGCTCTACCGCGACGAGCGGCACTATCGCGACTGGATCGATCTGTGCGAGCGGCTGACCGAGTTCGACGAGCTGATTGTGAGCTGGCGGCTGCGCCACGTGCAGCTCGTCGAGCGCACGATCGGCCTGAGGATGGGCACCGGGGGCAGCCCCGGCTCCTCGTATCTGAAGATGACGATTGACAAGAAGTTCTTTCCGGAGCTGTGGGAAGCACGGACGCTGTTGGTGGAGCGCGAGCCGCCGGAGGGGAGCGCGGACCGATGAGGTCCGCGCCGGCGAGCGCTCGCGAGCGGAGGTGGGGCCCCGCGAGCTACTCCGTCCTCAGCGCCGTCAGCGGCATGATCCTAGTCGCGCGACGTGCAGGTAAATAGCACGCTGCAACCGCCGTCACCGCGAGCACGATCGGCGCCATCGAGAACACGATTGGATCCAGCGGGCTGACCTGGTACAGCATCCCGCTGAGCGCGCTGCCAGCGAGCGCGGCGAGCGGCAGGCCGATCGCGAGGCCGATCGCCGTCAGCCACACCCCCTCGCGCAGCACGAGCCACAGCACGCTCGCCGGCCGCGCGCCGAGCGCCATCCGAATGCCGATCTCCCGCGTGCGCTGCGACACGACGTACGACTTGACGCCGTAGACGCCGACCACGGCCAGAATCAACGCGAGCGCGCCGAACGTCGTTAGGAGCCGTCCGCCCATGCGCACACCCCAGAGCCCGAGGCTCCGGTCGTGAAAGGTCTGCATCGTGGAGAGGACGAGCACCGGCAGTCGATCGTCCACCGCCCGCAGCTCGCTTCGCACCGCCGTCAGCGCCGCCGCCTCCCCCTCGGGGCCGCCGCGCGCCGTCCGCGCGTGCAGATGCATGCCCGTCCGGAAATGGTTGCCGGCCGGCACGTAGAGATGCGGGACGGGCCCCTGGTCGAACAACGACGCGCGCAGGCCCGGCGCGGCGCCCACGACCTGCATCGGTTCGAAGTCCACGCCGGAGGGTTGTCCCTCGTGCCGGGTGATCCGGATCATCTGCCCCAGCGGATCCTCGTTCGGGAACAGACGGCGGGCCAGCGGCTCGTTGATGATCGCAACCCGTGGAGCATCCGGCGATTCTTCTTCGGTGCGCGTGAACTCGCGGCCGCGGAGCATGCGCAGGCCGAGCGTCTTGAAGTAGTCCGCGCCCACGATCATGTAGCTCGGCGAGCGCCCGCCCTCGGTCGCCGACGCGCCGCCGGGCCGCTCAATCGGCCGGCCTTCCTGAAACTCACCGAACGGTACAATCGACGTGATCGTGACCGCCTCGACGCCGGGGATGGCCCGGACGCGCTCCATGACGTTGCGATACAGCGTCCGCGTCCGCGCCTCATCGTAGCCGGCGAGCCCGGGGTCCAGACTCGCGAGCACAATGCGCTCGTAGCGGAAGCCCGGATCGGCCGCGGCGGCATTCATCGCGCCGCGCGCGAAGAGCCCGCCGGCGACGAGCAGCGCGAGCGACAGCGCGATCTGACCCACGACGAGCAGGTTGCGCGCGCCGAACCAGCGGCGGCGGTCCCCACGCGCGCGAAGCGCGTCGAGATCCTTCAGGTCCACCACGACGTCGGTGTGCGACAGCTTCAGCGCCGGGCCGAGGCCGAACGTCAGCGTGCTCAGCACGGCGAATACGATCGTGACCGCCAGCACATTGGCGTCCGGCTTCGGATCAAACTCGAGCGCCAGCGGCAGCAGCGGCACGAGTGACGACGCGAGGAGATTCATCGCCCAGAACGCCAGCGCGAGCCCGGCGGCGGCCCCTGCGAGCGCCAGCGCCAGGCTTTCGGTCAGCAACTGGCGGACGATGCGCGAGGGCCGCCCGCCGAGCGCCAGGCGCACCGCGATCTCGCGCCGCCTGGCCGCACCTCGCGCAAGCAGCATGTTCGCAATGTTGAGACAGGCGATGATCAGCACGATGGCCGACATGCCCATGAGGAGCGCGGTTGCGGCCGCGAGCGGCGTATCGGTCTGGGGCTCCGTGCTCGTGGACATGCGCGGCAGGGGATTGACCGTCAGCGCCTGATCCTTGTTTTCTGCCGGAAATGCCGCAGCCATCTGGCGCCCGAGCGTGTCGAGCGCCGGGGAGGCCGTCTCCACGGTCACCTCGTCTTTGAGGCGCCCCGCCACGACGAGCGCATGGTTTGTGCGGTCACCGAGTCCCGCTCCACTGTTCTTGAAGATGTCATTCACGACCGTGTCAAAGGTTCCGAGCGGCAGCCAGAACTCCGGCGCGACGAGCGCCATCGTACCGGTGAAGCCTCGCGGCGCGACGCCCACGACCGTGAAGTCGCGTGCGTTGATCTTCACCGTGCGGCCGATGAAGTCAGCGCCGAAGCCGGCATCGCGCCAGCGCTCGTAGTTGACGATCACAACTGGAATGTCCGCTCTTGGGCGCTCCTCGGCTGCGTTGAACTCGCGCCCGGCGGCCAGGGGCACGGCTAGCGTCGAGAAGTAGTTCGACGACACCATCTCGGCGAATGCCCGCCGGGTCGTGTCTCCTGCCGGCACGCCGACAAGGGCAAAGGTATGCGCCATGAGGCCGGCGAAGACGGTATTCCTTTCGCGGATATCAGCGTAATTCGGGTGGGAGAACCCGCGATAGGAATCCGGTTTCGTCCGATCGTGGCTGAAGAGGCCCACCAGCTCGCCTGCCCGCCCGGCCAGCGGCCGGAACAGCAAGGCGTTCACGACCGTGAACATCGCGCTGTTGGCGCCGATCCCGAGCGCGAGGACCAGCACGGCCACGACCGAGAAGCCGGGGGTCCTCAGGAACGCACGAAGCCCGTACCGGAGGTCCTGGATCAGCTGTCCCATGTCCGAACAGGACGAAGGAGGGGAGGACGGGGTTCCCTGAGCACCTTGATTCAGGCCCTGGCACCCTCGAACACACGCGACCAGTCCACGCGCGCCGTCGCCTGCATCATCACGAACAACGTCACGGTGGCGCCAATGGTGACGGTCAGGCCGGTGTAGCCTTTGAAGAAAAACGCGTAGCTGAAGAACACCAGAAACACGAGCTGCGCGAGGCCCGCGCGCCGGACCGCGAACCGCGAGCCCGCGACCAGGCGGAGGTACGTGACGACGAGGAAGATGCTCGTCGCCGAGGCCAGGACGAACGACAGATGAATGTTGATGTGATCGACGAGGTAGGCGAGCAGCAGATGGAACGCGAAGAAGGCGGCGGACAGGAACGCGTAGTTCATCGGATGCAGGTTCTCGTCGCGGAGGATGCCGAGGATCACGAGCACGGTGGTGAAGAAGAGCAGCGAAACCGGCGCGAAGAACGTGATGCGCGCGGCGAGCGGGCCCGGGTTGGTCTTGTCCGGCAGGTCCAGGCCGATGCCCTGGCCCGTCACGAGGCTGGCGAACCGCCACTCGAGATGCCGGCCCGTTGGCGTCGTCCGGGCCGTCGTCGGTGACATGGTCCCGGCCGGGAAGTCCACCGCCGCGAAGTCGGTCGTCATCGTGAGGACCAGATCGCGGACCTGCGTCACGCCGGAGTCGGTCAGCGCGTAGACCCACTCGTCGAGGCCGCGCGACGTGTAGCGGATCTCGAGCGGCGCTTCGGCGCCCGGCTGGACGATGGCGTGAACCTCGGCTTGGGAAAGGTTGCTGACCGGCGGCGCGTCGATCCCGTTCAACCGCAGCGTGAACTGGTCGTAAGGCGCGTCGCTCGACGGGAATCTCAGACGCGCCACGATGACTCGCTCGACCGCATCCGGGTTTCGGATGACGTACCTGCCCTCGAACGCAACGGTGTATGTGTCGTACCACAGAAGCCCTTTCTGACGATGCTGCAGCCGCAGGTCCACGTTGATGCGGCTCGAGTCGAGCGCAATCGCCGTCTCCTGCATGACCGTCTTTTTGATTTTCCGCGTGATGGAAGGGCCGGACGGCTGGGGCTCCTGGATCGTTTCAGTCATTTCGACCGGCCGCCGGACGGCCGCCCACGGAGCGGCTTGGCGCTGGATTCCGCCCCAGAGCTTCGAGACCTCCGTCGTGAGCTGGCGGTCGAACTGCCCGCTGCGGCTGGTGACCGACTTGGCGAGGATGAACCAGGCGATGGCCGAGACAAAGCAGATGAGCCCGATGGCGAGGAGGCGTGATGTCGTCATGCCGCCAGCATGCGACAACGCGCGGGAGAAGACCTGAGCGAAAGGTGAGCATTCGGTGAGATCAGCGTGAGCGGCGTCGGGAGGGCCGGTGGGTGAGGCCCGTCGCGAGGCCGATGCCGAACATCAGTCCTTCGAACGCGCTCGCGAGCGCCCGCGTCACCGGGCGAAGGGTGCCTTCGCCGAGCGCGCGGGCGAGCGGCTCGAGGCCGACCTGCGAACCCTGGTACGCCTTCGCGGTCCGATCGAGCGTGACGGAGACGGTCCACCAGCCGGCCAGGCCGAGGAGCCCGCCGGCGAGCGCGCACGAGAGCCCTGTGAGCGCCGCGGCCCTGAACCTGGCGAGGCCACGCGGCGTGGCCAGGCCGCCGCCGGCCGGGGCGGGTGCACCGACCGCGTACCCGGCTCCCGCCGCCGCGCCGATGACCAGGCCCTCGATGCCCCCGCCGAGCGTCGTCGCGTCGCTCCCGAGCACGGCCGC
>JBOGJB010000153.1:0-9444 GCA_050745085.1 Vicinamibacterales bacterium | reverse complement strand
CTATAGCGATGCCCGAGCGCACCATCCCCCGGCTCGACTCCAAGCTGCCCGGCGTCGGGACGACCATCTTCACGGTCATGTCGCGGCTCGCGCTCGAGCACGGCGCCATCAACCTGTCGCAGGGCTTTCCCGACTTCGACTGCGACCCGGCGCTCGTCGAGGCGGTCGCGCGGCACATGCGCGAGGGACGCAACCAGTACGCGCCGATGCAGGGCGTGCCGGCGCTCTGCGAGGCGATTGCCGCCAAGTTCGCGGCGCTGCACGGCCGTCGCTACGATCCGGAATCGGAGATTACCGTCACCTCGGGCGGGACCGAAGCGCTCTTCGATGCCGTCGCGGCGATTGTGCGCCCCGGCGACGAGGTCATCGTTTTCGAGCCCTGCTACGACTCGTACGTGCCGGCGATTCAGATCAACGGCGGCGTGCCGGTCGTCATCACGCTGAGCTTCCCGGACTACGCCATCGACTGGGACGACGTGCGCCGCGCCATCACGCCCCGCACGCGCATGCTCATCCTCAACTCGCCGCACAACCCGTCAGGATCCATTCTCGCCGAGGAGGACCTCCGTCAACTCGAGGCGCTCGTCGACGGCACCGACCTGCTGGTCCTGAGCGATGAGGTGTACGAGCACATCATCTTCGACGGTCGGCGGCACGAGAGCATGGCGCGGCGCGAGGCGCTCGCCGCGCGCACCTTCATCGTCGGGTCGTTCGGCAAGATGTATCACACGACCGGCTGGAAGCTCGGCTACTGCGCCGCGCCGGCGCCGCTCTCGGTGGAGTTCCGCAAGGTTCACCAGTTCGTCACCTTCTCATCGATCACGCCGGTGCAGCACGCGTTCGCGGAGTTCCTCGCGCGCAACGACGGCTATCCGGCGCTGGCAGGGTTCTATCAGGCGAAGCGCGACCTCTTCCTTCGTCTTATGGAAGGTTCGCGCTTCCGGCCGCTCGCGTGCCGCGGATCGTACTTTCAGTTGATGGATTACTCGGCGATCACGGACGGGCGGGACGCCGAGTTCGCCATCCGGCTGCTCAAGGAGCACGGCGTCGCGTCGATCCCGACGTCGCCATTTCTGTTGAAGTCCTCGGCGCCGCGCGCGCTGCGCTTCTGCTTCGCGAAGAAGGACGAGACGCTGGAGAAAGCCGCGGAAAGACTCCGCTCGGTCTAGGTACCAGGGACTAAGGACCAAGGACTACGAGCGAAGCACCTTAGAGATCCACCACCGCAGGCCGACGAACAGAAACCGCCAGTCGTGGAAGAACTCCGGCGGCTTGCCCTCGACCGCATGCCCCGCGAACTGCAGGATCCACCCGACGACGAACATCGCCAGCGGGATCCTCCAGAAGCCGTCTACGAACAGCGCGACGAGGAAAAGCGGCAGCGACACCGCGATCAGCGGAATGCCGAACGTGTGACAGATGCGATTGAACGGATGCGTGTGGCTGTGCCCGTAGCGCTCGACCCACTCTTCCATCGGACGCCCGCCAAGCTCTTTCATGTTTGTAGTATATGACACCGATGAGACGAAGAATGATTGCCCGAACGGTTGTGGCGTGCGCCCTGGCCTGGCTTCCGGCATCAGACGCCGGAGCCCAGGAGGCGCGCCGCCGGTGGGAACAGATGTGCCAGATCCGCAAGGACAAGTTCGACTACATCCTGCCGCAGGCGATGCGCGAAAACGGCATCGACATGTGGCTCGTGATGATGAAAGAGGGGCACTACGACCCGCTCTACGACGACCTCGGGCGCGGCTATCCCGGACGCGTCGGCTTCTATATCTTCACGGACCGGGGCAGCCGGGGGACAGGAGCCCCCGGAGAGAGCACCGACCGGATCGAGCGCGCCGCGCTCGGTATCGACGGCTACATGCTCGAGGCCTGCGGCGTCTACGACATGGTCCGCGGCGACTTCGATCTGAGAAAGTTCGTCGCCGAGAGGGCACCGAAGCGGATCGGCGTCAACATGTCCGACGAAATCGGCGCCGCCGACGGCCTCTCGCACGCCGCGTACCTCGAGCTGACGAAGACGCTCGGCGAGCCGTGGGCCGGCCGCATCGTGTCGGCCGAGAAGCTCGTCTCGGACTTCCGCTCGCGGCGGGTGGCGTCGGAGATCGCGGGGTTCGCCGAAGCAGCTCAGCTCTCCCGCCTCATCGCCGAGCGCGCGCTCTCGAACGAAGTCATCACGCCGGGCGCGACGACGCTCGAGGACGTCGCGTGGTGGATGCAGGACCGCCTGCTCGAGCGCGCCGTCGGCTCCTCGTTCGACATGCCGTCGGTCTACATCACCGGCCCCGAAGGGATCGAAGCGCTCTCGAATCGGCGCGTCATCCAGCGCGGCGACCTCGTCGTCATCGACTGGGGCGTGTGCCTGATGAACTTCTGCACGGACGTCAAGCGGCTGGCGTACGTGCTCAAGCCAGGCGAGGCTGGTCCGCCGGCAGGAATTCAGAACGCGTTCGACCAGGCGCTCAAGGTTCGCGAGATCATCCGCCGCACGATCAAACCCGGGCGCCGCGCGGACGAGACGTTGAAGATCCTGAATCAGAAGGTGGCCGACGCCGGCTTCGCGATCATGGAGACGTTCAACAAGACGACCGATACGACGAAGACCGAGGTCATCATCGGATGCCACTCGGTCGGCAACCTCGGACACGACATCGGGCCCTCCATCGCCTGGTTCAACCCGCAACGCCTCACGTTCGAGATCAAGCCGACGAACATGTTCTCGATCGAGTTCTTCGCGTGGACGCCGGCGCCGGAGTGGGGCGGGAAGAAGGTTCGGATTCCACTGGAGGATGACGCGATCGTCACGGAACGCGGGGTCGAGTGGATTTATCCCGTCAACAATCGGATCTTGCTGATTGGTTCGTAGTTTCTGCGATCACAGTTCTAAGTCACTTCTGCAACTACACGGACCGCCGCGAGGCGTCAGGGTACCGAGCCGAGGCGCCGTGTTCCGGCCCGCGGAGCCGTGTCAGACCCGCGCGGCGCCGATCCACGCGCGCGTATCCTTAGACTGTTCGCTATCGAAAGTGGCGCTCGAGTTCGCTCGAGTACGTTCGACCGAGATACTGCCGGACGTCGTCACGCCGCAGCCAGTCCTGCAGGCTCATCCCGACCCGTCGCGGATTCGGCGAGTAGAGATACTCCTGCATCAAGCCCTTCGCCTCGTCGCGCGTCAGGATGACGTCGCGGACGATGAAGCCCGTGACCCATGAGGCGGCCAGCGCGAGCGAGACCGGCATCCGGACGAGGGCGGCTCGGCTGCCGACGGCCGCGCGGATCAACCGGACCATGTCGAGATACGTGTAATCGATCGGACCCGCAACGTCTGTGATCGTGCCGGTGTCGGGCGACTCGACCGCTTCGGCGATCAACGCGCCGAACCCATCGACCGCGACCGGCTGCACGCGGCACGACCCGTCGCCGAACACGCCGAACACGGGCGCGCGCCTGAGGAACCACGCGATGTTGTTGAGCAGGATGTCGCCGGCGCCAAAGACGAGCGCTGGACGCAGGATCGCGAACTCGAGCCCAGACTCGCGGACGAGGCGCTCCTGCCGGCCTTTGTTGCGGTAGTACGGCAGGTCCGAGGCCTCGTCGGCGTTGCTCACGCTGACGTGAACGATGCGGCGGACGCCGGCGCGGCGCGCGCGATCGAGGAGGACCCCCGCCCGCTCCACTGCGCGCTCGAACGTCTCGCCCGCGTGGGGAAACCGTACGTAGTACGAATGGACGAAGGTCTCGGCCCCCTCGAACGCCGGGTCCATGCGCTCGGGCCGCTCGAAGTCGTACAGGACGCTCTGGACGCGGCCGCCGAACCGGTTCTTCTGCGGGTGAGAGGTCAGCGAGCGGACGGCGTGACGCGGCAGCAGCCGCTCGGTCACGACACTCCCGATGAAGCCGGACGCACCGGTAAGCACGACGATCCGCGGTTCGGGGTTCAATGTTGAACCCAGAACTTATTTTTCGACAGCTTGCTTGGCTACTTCGCGGACGTCTGCCGCCGGGAGGATGACCGGGAGCAGCCCGAGCCCTTCGGATCCACCCATCATCGAGAACATCCCGGGCCGGTTGCCGGACATGCTGCGCAGGACGAGCAGCCCGGCCAGCTTGCCGTTGAGGAGGAACACCGGCGTGCCGATGCCGCCGCCGAGGCCATCCGACGCGGAGATGACATACATCCTCCGCGGACGTTCGATGATGGCCTGGATCGACTGCAACGACGCCGCCGGCACCCAGCCGCCCACCCGCCCAAGCCTTGAAATCGTCACCACCGGGTCGAGCGGCTGCGGGCGCCCCTCGTCGCTGAGCGCCAGCGACGTGAACGGCGTGTCCGGCTTGGCGGTCGGCCGGATGAACGCCAGGTCGAGGTCCTCGTCACGCAGGACGATCTTCGCGGGGATCTCGCGGCCGTCGGACAAGCGGATCTTGAGATCCGTCGGCTCGCTCGTCATCTGGAACTTGTCCTCGCCGCCGCCCGCCTGCCCCATGATGCGGCTCATCATGCCGGCCGGGTTGAGCGTCGAGAGCGACATCACCGCCAGCCCGTCCGGCTCGATGACGGTCGCGACCGCGTCCACGGTCTCTTCCGTCGCCTGCATCTCGCGCCCGCCCATCGCCATACGCGTCTTCAGCACGATGCGCACGTTGACAACGGTGTACTGCCATTTCTTGATGATGTCGCGCGCTGCGGCGCGCTCGTCAGGAGACTGCGCAGCAGACAGGCCCGCGCTCAGCCCAAACACAAGAAGAAGGAAGAACGATCTGCGTTGATCTGCGTTCATCTGCGGCTTTCATCTGCGGCTAGCGGTTCCATGATGGCTGGAGTTCGACGAACAGTGTGCGGATCCCGCGCCGCACGTGGACAATTGTCACCGGCGCCTTGCGCCTCGTGACGTCCTGCATCTTCGCCTGGACTTCGCGGACGTCGCGCACCCGCTGGCCGTCGATCGTGAGGATGACGTCTCCGACGGCGAGCCGCGCCAGCGCCGCCCAGCCTCCTTCGCTGACCGCATCGACGAGCACGCCTCCGTCTTTCTCCGCGACGCCTGTCTCTTCCCGATCGTCCGGCGCGAGATCGCGCACGCGGAACTCGAAGTTGTCGTCCTGATACTTCCGCATCTCGCGCGGGAGCCGCGGAGATGTCTCCAGCCTGACGGGGACCTTCCGCTCCTCGCTTCCGCGGACGACGGTCAGCTCCACCTGCCCGCCGATCTTGTACTGCCGGATCATCGCCGGGAAGACCTCGACGTCCGCCGGCTGCGAGGCGTGCACGGGCTCGCCGTCCACCGCGACGATGACGTCCCCGACCTCGAGCCCCGCCTTGCGCGCGCTCTCGCCTTCCACGCGGGTGATGCGGACGCCGCTCTTCCCGTCGAGCCCGAGCTTCGCCGCCAGCTCGCGCGTCAGCACCTGGGTCGAGATCGGCACCCACGCCTTGCGCGCCTCGGCGCCCGGGTCCTCGAGCCCCGGCCGCCCCAGCTCGACGACGGTGAGGAAGCGATCGCGTCCGCGGTCGAAGGTCACGAGCACTTCACGCGGCTCTTCCGCCAGCTTCAGCTTCTCGGTAACGGCAATCATGTCGTCCACCCGGCGCACGTCCGTCGCGTCGACCCTGACGATGACGTCGTCTTCCTCCAGCGGCGGCTTCGCATCGTCTGCGGGGCCCCCCGGCCGGATGCCGCGGATGCGGACGCCGTCGCGGCTCGCGCGCCGCATGGTCTTCATCGACCAGGCGGTCAGATCCGACGCGGCGATGCCCCACTCGCCGATCTCGCGCGGGCGCGATTCGATGCTCTCGCGATCTTCCGGCACGACCGTCAGCGTCTTCCGCTCGCCGCCCCGGACGACGACCGCCTCGACCTTCTGCCCGCGTGGCAGGCGCATCACGAGCTGGTTGAAGAGCGGGAGCTCCTCGGCGAAGCGCACCGTGACGTCTTCCCCGCCGAGCCGCACCAGGATGTCCCCGGCCTCGAAGCCGGCCGCCGCCGCCGGCGACCCGGTGATCGTGCCGCTCACGAGGGCGCCGCGATCCCGCGCCGACGATCGCAGGAGCGGCTGCGTCTCGAGGCCGATCCAGCTTCGCGTGACCCGGCCGTCGCGCATGATCGCCTGCGCCACGTCGCGCGCGAGGTTGCCGGGGATCGCCCCCGCGAGGCCGAGGCTGATCTCGTTCACGCCGATTATCTCCCCCTTCATGTTAATCAGCGGGCCGCCGGAGTTGCCGCCGTAGATCGCCGCGTCGTGCGCAATCCAGCGGACGATCGAGCCGACGTCCTCCCCTTCCAGCCTGAGGCGGTTGAACGGCCAGAAGAGCGCCGGCATGATCATCTCGGTGTTGCTGATGATCCCGAGCGTGACCGACTGCGACAGCGCGAACGGGCTGCCGAGCGCGAGCACGCGATCGCCGACCCTGAGCGTCGACGAGTCGCCGAAGGTGGCCACCGGGAACGTGCGCGGCTTCGGCGGACGCAGCTTGAGGATCGTGATATCGGACAACGGGTCGGTGCCAACGACCTCCGCGTCGATCTCCTCCTTGTCGGGGAGGGTGCAGACGACGCGCCGTGTCCGGCCGGCGACGTGATGGTTCGTCAGCACGTGCCCCTCGGCCGTGATGATGGTGCCGCTCCCGGCCCCTTCGCGTTTGATCTCGCGGCCCTGGTCGTGCTCGACCGCGACGACGTGGATGCGGACGAGGCTGGGGCGGACGCGATCGACGGCGCGGTCGATCTCGGCACGGTCCGGGGCTGCGGGCTGTCCTTCGACACGCGCCGCCGCACCGCTCGGGGCGAGAACACAAGCGAGCGCCAGAACTCCGAGCACGCGCATCATGCCCGCGATTCTATCGCACCCGCGTCGTCGCCCGGCTTCCGGCCCAGTCGCAGGTGATACCAGCCGGAGGGCCCGATGGGGACGTGTCTACCTAGACCGACGCCGCCCGTATCCTGTGATTCAGCCGGTGCAGCGTCCGGCGGACTGCCTTGAGTTTCTCCGCGTCGTGCGCTTCGAGCGCTTTCGCGCGCTCCGCTTTGAGCACCCGCATTTTCACCTTGATCGCCGCCTTGTCGATCCCCTTCGCCTCGTGGTGCTCGTGCGCGTCGATGCCAAGCGCCTTGCACAGGATGGGCAGCAGATGATCTTTGTTCATCTGCATCGCGCCCTTCAGCTCTTCGTTATCGGTCGTCTTCGAGATCTCGCGCAGCTCGGCGACGCTCTTCAGCTTCAGGTCGTGGTAAGTGTAGGCCATGCGCGAAGTATAGATTAAGCTGTCGCGCCATGCCCACCCGCCGCCGGTTCGTCACGGCGCTCGCCGGCGCGCTTGCTGCAAGCCGCCGGTTCCAGGCCTCGGGCTCCCGGTCCCAGGTCCCAAGCCCGACGCCCGAGTCCCCGAGCTCCAAGACCCGCCTCATCCTGCTCGGCACGGGCGGCGGTCCCACGCCCAAGCGCCGCCGGTCCGCTCCAGCTCAGGCACTCGTCGTCGGCGATCGGACCTACATCGTCGACTGCGGCGACGGCGTCAGCCGCCAGCTCGCGCTCGCCGGCATCTCGCTGCGGTCGATCCGGTCGGTGTTCATCACGCATCAGCACTCCGACCACAACGCCGACTACGGCAACCTTCTGATGTTCGCGTGGATCGCGGGAATCGCGGCACCGATCGACACCTACGGACCTCCGCCGCTCGCGAAGATGACCCGCCTCTTTCTCGAGATGAATGACTACGACCTCGGGATCAGGCAGAAGGACGAGGGCCGTCCGCCGCTCGCGCCGTCCATCCGCGTCCACGAAGTCAGCCGAGACGGCAGGGTCGTGGACGACGGTCGCGTCAAGGTGACGGCTGCGCTGAACGCGCATCCCCCGGTCGTGCCGTCGTTCGCGTACCGATTCGACACAGCAGACCGTTCGATCGTCATCTCCGGCGACACGAACGTTTCGCCGAACGTCATCAGGCTCGCCGCCGGTGCCGACGTGCTCGTGCACGAAGTGATGCACGTGCCGAGCATAGGCGCGCTCCTCGAGAAGGATCCCGATGCGACACGGCTGCGCGAGCACCTGCTGGCGAGCCATACGACCGTCGAGGACGTCGGCCGCGTTGCGGCGGAAGCGAACGTCAAAACGCTGGTGCTGTCTCACTTCGTGCCGGGTGACGCGGACCTGCCGGACGACGAGTGGACGGCCGGCGCGCGACGGCACTTCTGCGGCCGCGTCGTCGTTGGCGCGGACCTGATGGAGATCTAGGATGCGCGTGGCACGACGCTTTAGCGTCGTCGTCGCCCAGGGCTTCAGCCTCGTCCTGCTGCTGGCCTTGGCCCGCCCCGCCGCCGCGCATCCTGCGCCGTTCAGCTACGTCGACCTGTTTCTCGCCGCGGATCACATCGACGCGACCGTCACGATCCACATGATCGACCTCGGGCACGACCTCGAGCTGGATCCGCTCTTCGTCTACAACCCCGGGATGGTAGAGGCCACGCGCGAGCGGATCCGGGCCCTGATTGCGGAACGGCTCTTCGTGAGCGCGGGGCCGGGCGCCGGACGTCTTCAGCCGGAGTGGCAGGGAGCCGAACCGCTCGTCGAGCGCGCCGCGCTGCGCGTCTCGCTCCGCTACCCGCTCGACGCGCCCACAGGGGTCCTGCGCGTCGCCGGCGCGGCGCTCTTTCCGTACGACCCGATACACCAGACGTTTCTGAACATCTACGAGGGAGGCGAACTTCGGCAGCAGGCCATCCTCGACCGCGCCCCTCGCGCGATCGAATACTTCGCGGGCACGCGCCAGGGCACGCTGGAGGTCGTCCGCCGCTTCGTGCCGGCCGGCGTCCACCACATCCTGATCGGCCTGGACCACGTCCTTTTTCTCGTCGGCCTCATCCTGCTCGGCGGCACGTTCCGCCGGCTGCTCCTCATCGTCACCGCCTTCACGCTCGCGCATTCGGTGACGCTGTCGCTCGCCGCGCTCGGCCTCGTCAACCCGCCGGGCCGGCTGGTCGAGCCGGCGATCGCACTCAGCATCGTCTACATCGGCGCGGACAACCTGCTCGGCCGCGGCGGCCGAGACGTGCGTGCCTGGATCGCGTTTGGGTTCGGATTCGTCCACGGTTTCGGGTTCGCCGGAGTCCTACGCGAGATGGGCCTGCCCCCGGCGGCGCTGGGCTGGTCGCTGTTCGCGTTTAACCTCGGCGTCGAGCTCGGTCAGGTGCTCATCGTCGTGGCGGCCGCCTCGGCGCTGGCGTTTCTGCGCTCCCACAGCCGCCGCGCTGCGGAGCTGGTCGCGGTCGCCGGCTCGGCGGTCGTCATCCTTGCGGGCACGTTCTGGTTCGTCGAGAGGATTTGGAGGGCTTCATGAAGCGATCGGTGGTTCTCGGGTTCATTCTCGCCGCCGGGAGCGCCGGCATCGCCTGAAGCGGCGGTCGAATCGGCCAAAAAGGCGGGCAAGACGGTGGACGAGGC
>JBOGJB010000152.1:0-3664 GCA_050745085.1 Vicinamibacterales bacterium | reverse complement strand
CGCCAGCTCCTTCGCGCTGGTGAGGCCGAGATCGAAGCCGTTCGGCGGCGACGGGAATCCGTGAAGGCGCCATGGCTTGAATCGCGGCGGAGCGCCCGGGGTCGCGGGGGCGGCGACGAAGAGCGCGACGCGCGCGGTCTCGGCCGCGGCGGCGTCGGCCAGCACGCCGAGGACGTCAGTCAGCGCGCTCGAGGCGTCGATCCGCCGGAACGCCGCCGCGAGGCGATCCAGGCCGGCGAGCATCGCTTCCCGCTCGGCAGCACGGCGCTGGACTTCGGCCGCCGCCTGGCGGTTCGCTGCCTCCCGTTCCCGGTTGGCGGCTTCCTTCTCGCGGGTCGCAGCCTCCTTCTCCCGATTCGCGTTCACTTTCTCGCGGGCCGCAGCCTCCTTCTCACGGTTCGCCGTTTCGATCTCACGGCTCGCGGCCTCCTTCTCCCGGTTCGCTGTCTCTTTCTCGCGGGCCGCAGCCTCCTTCTCCCGGTTCGCGTTCTCTTTCTCTCGGGTCGCCGCCTCTTTCTCCCGGTTCGCCGTTTCCATCTCACGGCTCGCGGCTTCCTTCTCCCGGTTCGCCGTTTCGATCTCGCGGCTCGCGACTTCCTTCTCCCGGTTCGCGGCCTCGCGCTCCCGGGTCGCTTCCTCGCGCAGCCGGGCCAATTCGTCCTTCAGGTGCGCGGCTTCGCCTTTCAGCCGATCGGACTCCTCCACCAGCCGTCCCGACTGGAGCTTGATCGCCTCGGCCCCGGCGCGGGCGCGATCGAGCTCGGCGCCGAGCCGCTGCTCAATCTCGGAGCGGGCGCGATCGAGCTCGACACCGAGCCGCTGCTCGGTCTCCGAGCGCGCGTGAGACACCGCGGCCTGCTGCGCGCGCTCGGCCTCCTCCTGCGCCTTTGCGAGGTCGTCCGCGAATCGCGCCATTGCCGCGGCCTCGATCCCCGACCGGTCCTGGGCGGCGGCCGCGGCGAGCTGGTCTGCCACGGCCTTCAGCCTGGCAGCCAGGGTGCTGGTCATCTCCTGGCCGAGTGCGTCCACTTCCTGACGGATGCGGTCCTCTATCCTCAAACAGTCACCTGAGGAATATTATCGGCCGGTTTCGCCCGGTCGTGACCCCCGCGCGCGGTTTTCCGACCCCTGGTCCGTGGCTCTAACTGCTGGTAAGATGGGGTGTTTCGTTTGTGGGGGCGAAACGGATTCGACGGAGGTAAAGGACCGCGGGAGGCATGCCGAGCGCCATCGTCTCGTAAATCCGGTGGAAACAACCATAACTGCGGACACGCAGCTCGCTCTCGCTGCTTAAATAGCAGCGACGTCCACTCCGACCGGCCTGCAGGCCGGGGCTGGATGTCATATTCGCAGGCTGGCTGACGGCGTCGGTCCCGAGCGCCGTCGGCGAGACTTTTCGGGGCTAGCGGCCGGCGGTTTCCGCCGCGCTTCGACGCAGGCCGCGAAACTTCAAGCGTGGTTAAGCATGTAGAGTCCTGCGGCGACGTACTTTCGGACGCGGGTTCGACTCCCGCCGCCTCCACCAATTTCCTTCAATGAAGATGGGCCTTCGGGCCCACCGTTCCCGCCGCCTCCACTATTTCTCCACGGCCACGCGGCTCGCGTCGGTGCCCGTCTCCAACAACCGGATCGCTGCGTCGAGCGCCGCTGGGCTCAGGTGCATGTAGCGCTGAGTCGTGCCCAGGTCCTGGTGTCCGGCCAGTTCCTGAATGGCCCTTGCCGGCGCCCCACGCATCGCCAGGTGAGAACAGAACGAGTGCCGCAGGATGTGAATCCCCGGCTTCACGTTCGCGCGTCTGGCGGTCCGTCGGACCAGCACCTGAATGACCTTCTGCGTGAGCGGCTTGGCCGTTTCGTCGCAGAGCACTCGGGGTCCGCGCAGATGCCGCGCTTGGCGCAACGTCTCGGTCAGCCGCCTGGTCATCGGCACGTACCGTATCCGACCGCCCTTGGGCAGCGTCACGTGACCCTTCCACTCGGAACGCGCCACGGTCAGCTGCCGTTTGGCGAAGTCGATGTCGTTCCATTCGAGCGCCATGATCTCGCCGCATCGGAGCCCCGCCTCGCCGCCGAGCAGAACAACCAAGAGCGCCAGCGCCTCCGATCGAGCTGCGTCCACGAGCCGCTCGAAGTCGTCGAAGTCGTGGAAGCTGGCTTCGCTCTTCGGCGCCTTCAGCAGCTTGATCGAACACGGCACTCGCGCGATGACACCCCACTCCACGGCCGTCCTCAACACCACACTCAGCACCGTGAGCACGTTGTTCACGGTCTTCGGTGCACGCTCCACGAGCGCGGCTTTCAACCGCTGGACGTCTTCGGTGCTGATCTCGTCAAGGCACTTATCGCCGAACGCTTTTGCGAGGTGAACCCGCAGCACCGTCTCCTTCGACGCGATGCCGCTCGGCTTCAGCCGGTTCGCCTTTGCGTATCCGTCGAGGAATCGCAACGCGAACTCTTTTAACGTCGGTACCTTCTGAGCGTCCTCCTTCGCTGGCTTCGGCTTGCCATGAACGAGCAGCACCCGCTCGCGAGACTCGGCCCACTTGTGCGCCGCCTGCTTGCTCGACGCCGCTGCTTTCTTGCGCTCGCGAATCACGCTGCCGTCCGGGAGCTGGACCCTGATGTCCACCTCCCAGCCGCCATTCACATACGGTCGCACTGTCACGCTCATCGCTGTTACTCCTTCAGCGATGGCGCGCGCTTCTGGTCGAGCCACTCTAACAGTTCTGCCGAGCGGCTCAAGACACGGCGGCGGATGCGAATCACACCTGGCAATTGCCTGCGTTCGAGCATCGCGTAGATCGCACGTCGTGTCGTCCGTAGCAAGTTCGCCGCGTCGTCCACGGTCAGCAACATCGGGATCGCGCTCATGTCCTGCGACCGTTCGAGCAGTCTCCGGACGCCAGTGCGACGGACACGTGGTCGCGGTGCCGGTGCGCTTTCGAGAGCCGTTTCAACCTCGTTCACGACAAGCCTCCTCAGGCGATTTCGGATTGTTGGTTTGAGCCGCGCCCTGAGTCCAGAGGGATCACCGACGATTGACTGGGCTAGGGAACGGATGCCGCCTGAGGCAGGCATGAAGCGCACGACCTGAGGCCGTGCGCCGGTCGCTTGTCCGCGACCAAGGCGAGGGGATCGGCAGGCTGGTTCGCCGCTCGCGACGGCGCTCGAAGCGCAGTCGGTGCCGATGGACGAGGGTGTTTACGCCCGGGCGGCTGAGCCGTCGCGGACGTCTTGCCCTCCGATCCTATAGAACGCATCCGCGAGCGATTTCCTGACACTGGCGTCGCTTGGGTTCGACTCGAGACGCGGGGAGTGGCCATCACGCAATTGCCATCCGGCGAGCTGCGCGCAGGCGTCGTCAAGGCCCGAAGACCACGCGCGGACCGCGCGTGGGCGGAGCGAAGCGACGAGCCTTGCACGGCGCCGAGCACAGCTCGAAGCTCGGATGCGTGATGACCGCGGGGGCCACCGCTGAAGCCAAACGGGGTTTGCGTCAGCCGGACGACGAAGAGATTCGTTTCCAGGAAGACGCGAGCAAGTCGCGACACAACCACATCACGGGCGGGCGACGCGGACGAAGACGATGGACACCACAAGCGCCGACAACGTGACAGATGGACAGTGGGGCGTGAGCGACCCTCGCGTCAGCGCCCTGGGGCGA
>JBOGJB010000151.1:0-18852 GCA_050745085.1 Vicinamibacterales bacterium | reverse complement strand
GGCGAAGACAGCGACCGGGGCGGAAGCGCTCGCCGGAGCGGCGCCGAGCGCGGCCGCCGCGAAGGCGGCTGGCCCGGCGCCTGCGCACGGCCAGGCTGCTGCACCTCCGTCCGGCCCGCCCGATCCGCCGCCCCCGGCCGGTGCACAGGCGCCCGGGTTCATCGGCGATTTGCAGGCGGCGCTCCCCGGCGCGGTCGAGCAGGTGAGCTTCTGGGTTGGCGACTGGACGCTCATCGTCCCCGCCGATCGCCTGATCGACGTCGCGGTCCATCTGCGCGACACGCCCGGCGCGGAGTTCAACTACCTGTCCGACGTCACCGCGTCCGATTGGCCGCCGCGCGCGAAGCGATTCGACGTCGTGTACTGTCTGTTCTCGACGACGCTCCGGCACCGCGTGCGCCTGAAGGTGCGCGCCGGCGACGGCGATCCCGTGCCGTCGGTCACGGGCGTCTGGCCGGCGGCGAACTGGCTGGAGCGCGAGGTCTGGGATCTGTTCGGCGTCAACTTCACCGGGCACCCGGATCGCCGGCGCATCCTGATGCCGGACGAATGGCAAGGACACCCCCAACGAAAGGACTATCCGCTCGAAGGACCGGGCGAGTTGCTCATGGAGAACCCGCTCGACTGGCTGAAGCTCCGTGTCGCCCACGACACGGCGGACATTGAATAGTCATACTAAGCACTAAGAACTAAGGACCAAGAACTGGCTGAGACAGTGAAAACGCCCCAGCCCATGTTCGACACCGACGAGCTGGTGATCAATATGGGTCCCCAGCACCCGAGCACGCACGGCGTGCTCCGGGTCGTGCTCCGCCTCGACGGCGAGCGCGTGGTCGGCTCGGACGTCGTCATCGGGTACCTGCACCGCGGGATCGAGAAGCTCTGCGAGAGCCGCGACTGGACGCAGATCATCCTGCTGACCGACCGCATGGACTACGTCGCGGCGGCGACCAACAACCTGGGCTACTGCGAGACGGTCGAGAAGCTCATGCAGCTCGACGTGCCGCGCCGCGCGCACTACGTGCGGACGATCCTCGCCGAGCTGCAGCGGATCGCGAGCCACTGCCTCTGGCTCGGGACGCACGCGATGGACATCGGCGCGATGACGGTGTTCCTCTACGCGTTCCGCGAGCGCGAGCTGATCCTCGATCTCTTCGAGGAGTACTGCGGCGCGCGGCTCACCTACAACTCGATGCGCATCGGCGGCCTCCCGCTCGACATCCCGCCCGGCTGGGACCGGAAGGTCCGCGAGTTCTGCGGGATCATGGACGAGAAGGTCGGTGAGTACGAGGAGCTGCTGACGCACAACCGGATCTGGCTCGAGCGTACGAGGGGGGTCGGCGTCATTTCCGGTCCCGAGGCGGTCGCGATCGGCCTGTCGGGCCCGGCGCTGCGCGGCTCGGGCGTCGCGAAGGACTGCCGCAAGGATGAGCCCTACGCCGCGTACCGCGAGCTCGAGTTCGACGTGGCGGTCGGCACGGCGGGCGACACCTACGACCGCTACCTGTGCCGGCTCGAGGAATTCCGGCAGTCGCTGCGGATCATCCGTCAGGCAGTGGACGGCATCCCCGAGGGGCCGATCATCGGGAAGGTGCCCCGGCTCATCAAGCCGCCCGCCGGCGAGACGTATCACGCGATCGAGTCGCCGAAAGGGGAGATCGGGTACTTCATCGTCAGCGACGGGAGGATGACCGCGCCGTACCGCTTCCGCGTCCGCCCGCCGTCGTTCTGCAACCTGCAGGCGCTGCCCCGGCTCATCAAGGGACACCTCGTCGCCGACGTCGTGGCGCTCATCGGATCGATCGATATCGTGCTCGGAGAGGTCGATCGGTGAGCGTGCCTCGTTCCTCGGGCCTCGTTCCTCGGGCGGTGCCTCGTGCCGCGGGCCTCGGGGGGGCCTTCGGGCCTCGTGCCTCGTGCGTCGTGCCTCGGGCGGTGCCGCGTGCCTCGTCCCTTGGGGTGTGCCTGGGACCTCGTCCCTCGACGCGATCACATGCGGCGCGCGCACGAGGCCCGAGGCACGTGGCACGCGCCGAGGGACGACGCACGAGGCACCGCCCGAGGCACGACGCCCGAGGCCCGAGGCACGGCGAATGATTGACGCCGTCGTCATCCCACTCCTCAAGATCGTCATCCTGCTCAACGCCGTGCTCGTGGCGGTGACCTACATGGTCCTGCTCGAGCGCAAGGTGATCGCGTGGGTGCAGTCGCGGCTCGGGCCGATGCGGGTCGGCCCATACGGGGTGCTGCAGCCGATCGCCGACGCGGTGAAGCTGATGATCAAGGAAGACATCACGCCGACCCGCGCCGACAAGTGGGTCTTCACCGCGGCGCCGATCATCGCGCTCGTGCCGGCGCTCGTGGTCTTCGCGGTGATCCCGTTCGGGCCCGCGGCAAACCTGTTCGGCAAGACGATTCCGCTCTACATCGCCGACATCAACGTCGGCCTGCTCTACATCGTGTCGGTCGCGTCGATCGGCGTCTACGGCCTGATCCTCGCGGGCTACGCGTCGAACAGCAAGTACCCGCTGCTCGCGAGCCTGCGCGCGTCGGCCCAGCTCATCAGCTACGAGGTCGCCGTCACGATGACGCTCGTCAGCCTGATCCTGATGGCCGGCACCCTCAGCATGGTCGGCATCATCGAGGCGCAGCGCGAGGCCGGTCTGTGGTTCTTCTTCGTCCAGCCGGTCGCCTTCGTCATCTTCTTCATCGGCGGCCTGGCCGAGACCAACCGCGCGCCGTTCGACCTGCCCGAGGCGGAGCAGGAGCTGACCGGCGGCTTTCACACCGAGTACAGCGGCATGCGGTTCGCGCTGTTCTTCCTCGCCGAGTACGCGAACATGATCGTCGTCTCCTCGGTCGCGACGACGCTGTTCTTCGGCGGGTGGCTGCGGCCGTTCCCGAACGTCGCGGCGCTGGCGTTCCTCGACATCATCCCGGGCTGGATCTGGTTCCTGATGAAGACGTTCGTCTTCCTGTACCTGTTCCTCTGGATCCGGGCGACGCTGCCGCGCTACCGCTACGATCAGCTCATGCGGCTCGGGTGGAAGGTGCTGATCCCGCTCGCGATCGCCAATGTGATCGTCACGGCGGCGGCGAAGGTGTTTCTGTGAGCGCCTGCGGCCCGAGCGAGGCGCCGGAGGGAAGCCGGCCGAAGGCCGGCCGCCGAGCGAGAGCGAGCGGGGGTGGGGCCCCGCGAGCGTCAAAAAAAGATGGCTGAAGCAATAGCCTTTTACACACTGGCCGCCTTCATCCTCGGCTTCGCCGTGCTGGTGATCACCGCGCGAAACACCGTGCACAGTGTGCTGTTCCTCGTCGTGAACTTTCTGTTCGTGGCGATGCTGTACGTCGTGCTCGCGGCGGAGTTCCTCGCGGCCATCCAGGTGCTCGTCTACGCCGGCGGCATCGTCGTCCTCTATCTGTTCGTCGTCATGCTCGTGAACCTGAAGCGGCCGCCCGAGGTCCATTCGGATCCGCGGCGCCGCACGCGGCTGGGGCTCCTGCTGTCGGGAGCGGTTCTGGCCGAGCTGGCGGCGATCGTCGTCTACGGCATCGGGCGCGGGGAGCCGGCCGCGGCGGCGGTGAGCAACAACATGCCCGCTGGTTTGCGCGGCAACACCGAACAGGTCGGCTGGCTGCTCTACACCGACTATCTGATCCCGTTCGAGGTCGCGTCGATGCTGCTGCTCGTCGCGATGATCGGGGCCATCATTCTGGCGAAACGGGAACTGTAACCCATTCTCAATCTGGCAATGCTATGACTGAGATCACCGCGGCTCATTACGCGATACTGTCCGCGTCGCTCTTCATGATCGGCGTGATCGGCGTGCTGGTGCGGCGGAACATCATCATCATCTTCATGTCGATCGAGTTGATTCTCAACGCGGTCAACATCAACCTGGTGGCGTTCTCGCGCGAGCTGCAGCATGTGACCGGGCAGGTGTTCGCGGTCTTCGTCGTCGCCGTGGCAGCGGCGGAGGCGGCGGTCGGCCTCGGCATCATCCTCGCGTTCTACCGGAACAAAGAGACGGTGAACATAGACGAGATGAATCTCATGAGGTGGTAGGACTGATGCAGGCACTAGGCACTAGGCATTAGGCACTCTTCGGGCGGACACTCTGAGGCGGACAGCAGATCGACAGAGTGCCTATTGCCTAGTGCCTAGTGCCCGACAATTACATGAATCTGATCTGGCTCATCCCGTTGCTGCCCGGCCTGGGCGCGCTGATATGCGGCGTCGTCGGCGTCCGGTATTTCAGCCGCCGCGCGGCCGGGCTGCTGGCCTGCGCGACGATGGCGGCGTCGCTCGTCGTGTCGATCTACGCGTTCGTCGAGCTGCTCGGGCGGCCGGCCGATGCGCGCGTGCTCGAGACCCGGCCGTTCCACTGGATTCCGCCGATCGCGCTCGAGACGGTCTCCGGGATCGGCCGCTTCGACGTCCCCTGGCTGCTCCGGATCGATCCGTTGGCGGCGATGATGATCCTCGTCGTCACCGGGGTTGGATTCCTCATCCACGTGTACTCGACCGCGTACATGCACGACGAGCCGCGCGGCGGCTACGCGCGCTTCTTCTGCTACCTCAACCTGTTCTGCTTCTTCATGCTCATGCTCGTGCTCGGGGCGAACTTCCTCGTGATGTTCGTCGGCTGGGAGGGCGTGGGACTGTGCTCCTACCTGCTCATCGGCTACTGGTACGAGAAGAAGACCGCGAGCGACGCCGGCAAGAAGGCGTTCATCGTCAACCGCATCGGCGACTGGGGCTTCGTCCTCGGCATGTTCCTCGTGTTCTACACGTTCGGGACGCTCGATTTCCGCGAGGTCGCGGCCGCCGCCGCCGCGCGGCCGGTCGAGACGGCGTCGTTCGGCGTGCTGTCGGCGATCTGCCTGCTGCTCTTCGTCGGCGCGACCGGCAAGAGCGCGCAGATTCCGCTGTACGTGTGGCTCCCGGACGCGATGGAAGGACCGACGCCGGTCTCGGCGCTGATCCATGCCGCGACGATGGTGACGGCGGGCGTGTACATGGTGGGGCGCAACGCCGTGCTGTTCGAGCAGGCGCCGCAGGTGATGACGATCGTCGCGATCGTCGGCGTGCTGACCGCGCTGATGGCCGCGTCGATCGGTCTCGTCCAGACCGACATCAAGCGGGTGCTCGCGTACTCGACGGTGTCGCAGCTCGGCTACATGTTCCTCGCGATGGGGGTCGGCGCGTTCGCGGCCGGCGCGTTCCACCTGATGACGCACGCCTTCTTCAAGGCGCTCCTGTTCCTCGGGAGCGGCTCGGTCATCCACGCGATGGCGGGGGAGCAGGACATGCGGCGCATGGGGGCGCTCCGCGCGTTCATGCCGGTGACCTTCATCACGATGCTGATCGGCACGCTCGCCATCGCCGGCATCCCGCCGCTCTCCGGCTTCTTCAGCAAGGACGAGATCCTGTTCCGGACGTTCCTCGAAAACGGCCTGCTGTGGGGGCTGGCGGCCGCCACGGCGCTCATGACGGCGTTTTACATGTTCCGCCTCATGTCGATGACGTTTTACGGCACATACCGCGGGCCGTCGTGGGCGCACGGACCCGCGCATCATGTTCACCGCCACGGGCACGCCTGGCACGGCCCGCACGAGTCTCCGAGTGCGATGACCGTCCCGCTGATGGCGTTGGCGGTCGGCGCGATCGTCGCGGGGTTCGTCGGCGTCCCGGCGGCGCTCGGCGGCAACAACGCGATCGAGCACTTCCTCGAGCCGAGCTTCACGGTGCACGCGTCGGCAGAACCAGGAACCCTGGGAACCCATGGAACCCCAGGAACCCATGGAACCCCAGGAACCCCAGGAACCGAAGAACCGCATATATCCACGTGGGTCGAAGTGGGCCTGATGCTCTTCTCCGTCTTCCTGGCGGCCGTCGGCATCGCGCTCGCGTGGCGGTTCTACGTGAAGAAACCGGACATCTCCGCGCGGCTGGCCAATCAGTGGTCCGGCGCGCACCGTACGCTGACCAACAAGTACTACGTGGACGAGCTGTACGACGCGGCCGTCGTCCGCGGCACGCTCCGCGGCGGGCGCGGCCTCTGGGTCTTCGACAGGACGGTCGTCGACGGGGCGGTCAACGGTTCGGGCTGGGTGACCCGCATCTCGTCCTGGTTCTCGCATCTCTTCGACAAATGGGTTGTCGACGGGCTCGTCAACCTGGTGGGCTGGGGGACCGGCGAATCGAGCTTCATGTTCCGGAAGGTGCAGACCGGGTTGATCCAGAACTACGCGCTGTTGATGCTCGCAGGCGTGTTCGTGTTCCTGACCGTTTATCTGTTCGCCCGATGATGATCTTGGATGAAGGCCCGAGGCACTGACTGGATATGAACTTCTTCAGGACGCACTTACTCTCCATCATCCTCTTCACGCCGCTCGCGGGCGCGCTGCTGCTGTTGTTCGTGAACAAGCGCAAGGAAGACGCCATCCGCTGGATCGCGAACGTCTTCGCGTTCGCCGGCTTCCTCGTCTCGGTCCCGCTCTGGTTCTGGTACGACGCGCAGAACCCGGCGTGGCAGTTCACCGAGCGCGCGCAGTGGATCCCGTCGATCGGTGCGACCTACTTTCTCGGCGTCGACGGCTTCGCGATCCTGCTCATCCTGCTCACGACGCTGATGGGGTTCATCGCGGTGCTGTCGTCCTGGACCGCGATCACCGAGCGGGTGAAGGAGTTCTACATCTTCATGCTGGTCCTGCAGACCGGCATGATCGGCGCGTTCGTGTCGCTCGACTTCCTGCTGTTCTTCCTGTTCTGGGAGGTCATGCTCGTTCCGATGTACTTCCTCATCGGGATTTGGGGCGGCGGGCGGCGGCTCTACTCGGCGATCAAGTTCTTCCTCTACACGCTGGTCGGCTCGGTCGTGATGCTGCTCGGCATCCTGGCGCTCTATTTCTACTCCCACGGCGTCACCGGCGTGTACACCTTCGACGTCACGCTCTACCAGCAGATGAGCGTCCCGGCCGACCTTCAGAAGTGGGTGTTCCTCGCCTTCTTCCTCGGCTTCGCGATCAAGGTCCCGATGTTTCCGTTCCACACCTGGCTGCCCGACGCGCACACCGACGCGCCGACGGCCGGCTCGGTGATCCTGGCGGCCGTGCTGCTGAAGATGGGGACGTACGGCTTCATCCGGTTCAGCCTGCCGATCCTGCCCGAGGCGACGCACTACTTCGTGCCGATGGTGGTCGTGCTGTCGATCATCGGCATCGTCTACGGCGCGCTGGTCTCGCTGGCGCAGAGCGACTGGAAGCGTCTGATCGCGTACTCGAGCGTGAGCCACATGGGCATGGTGACGCTCGGCATGTTCGCGCTCAACCCGGTCGGCGTCGTCGGGTCGATCGTCCAGCAGATCAACCACGGCATCTCGACCGGCGCGCTCTTCCTCATCGTCGGCATCGTCTACGAGCGGCGGCACACGCGCGAGATCTCGGACTACGGCGGCCTGTCGAAGGTCATGCCGGTCTTCGCCGCCGTGTTCCTCATCATGACGATGTCGTCGATCGGGCTGCCGGCGTTGAACGGCTTCATCGGCGAGATCCTGATCCTGCAGGGCGTGTTCGTCCGCAGCAGGCTGTGGGCGGCGTTCGCGGCGAGCGGCATCGTCCTCGGCGCGGCCTACATGCTCTGGCTCTACCAGCGGACGATGTTCGGGAAGATCGAGAACCCGAAGAACGAGGGGCTGTCCGATCTCAGCCTGCGCGAGTTCGCGACGTTCGCGCCGCTCATCGCGCTGGCCTTCTGGATCGGCATCTACCCGTCGCCGTTCATCCACCGGCTCGATACCTCGGTCGCGCGCGTCATGGCGCGCGTGAACTCGGTCTACGCCCCGCAGAACGCGAACACCGCCGACTGCATCAGCGGGACGGGGCAGCTCGTCGCAGGTGGCACGACCCGTCAAGGTGGCACGACCCTTCAGGGTCGTCGCCCCGGATCCCCTTTCATACAGCCGCCCTGCGAGACCCTGCCGGGGACGCCAGCACCCGGCGCCAACCCGGCACCCGGCACCCGCCCGCACGAGGCACCAGGCACCCGGCCTCAGGCACCGGAGGGGAACGAGTAGATGCCTGTGGGCTTCTCTCTGCAGGATTTCTGGTACCTCCTGCCGGAGCTCGTGCTGACCGGCGGCGCGCTGCTGCTGCTCGCCGCTGACCTCTGCACGCCGAGGGACCGGCAGGGCGTGCTCGCGTGGGTCGCGGTCGCCGTGCTTGCGGCGACCGGCGCGGCGATGGTGCCGGTCGCGTCCGCGAACCTGACCGTCTCGCGCGGCCTCATCGCCGTGGACGGCTTCGCGTTCTTCTTCAAGGCCGTGTTCCTGCTCTCGGCCGCGATCACGATCCTGATGTCGGCGCGCTACCTCGAGATCGAGGGCGCGCGTGCCGGCGAGTACTACTTCCTGATTCTCTGCGCCACGCTCGGCATGATGTTCATGGCGGGCGGCATCGATCTCATCACCATCTTCATCGGCCTCGAGACGATGGCGGTGTCGTTCTACATCCTGGCGGGCTACATCAAGCCGGACCGGCGATCGAACGAGGCCGCGGTGAAGTACTTCCTGCTGGGCGCGTTCTCGCTCGGCATCCTGCTGTACGGCATGTCGCTGCTCTACGGTCTCTCGGGCAGCACGCACCTCCGGACGATCGCGACCGAGCTCGCGACGGGCGGCGGCGGGCTGATGCTCGTCCTCGCGGTGATCCTCGTCGTCGCGGGCGTCGGCTTCAAGATCGCGGCGGTGCCGTTCCACATGTGGGCGCCGGATGTCTACGAGGGGGCACCCACGCCGATCACGGCGTTCCTCTCGGTTGGATCGAGTGCCGCGTCGTTCGCGATGCTCCTGCGGATCTTTCTCGAGGGCCTGCCGGCGTTCGGGTCGTCGGGACTGGGCGTTCTCTTCGGCGCGCCGCTCGGCTGGACCACCTTCTTCTACGTCCTCGCCGTCGTCACGATGACGGTGGGCAACGTCGCGGCGCTGACGCAGAGCAACATGAAGCGGCTGCTGGCGTACTCGTCGATCGCGCACGCAGGGTACCTCCTCATCGGCGTCGTCGCGGCGACGCCGCGCGGCGTGACCGCCACGCTCATCTACCTGTTCGTCTACGCGTTCATGCAGCTCGGCGCCTTCGCGATCGTCGTCATGCTGCGCCGCGCGGACCAGATAGGGGACGAGCTGAAGGACCTGAGCGGGCTGTACTTCCGCCGGCCGGGCGCGGCGATCGCGATGCTGCTCTTCATGCTCTCGCTCGGCGGCATCCCGCCGACCGCCGGCTTCATGGGCAAGTTCTGGCTGTTCGGCGCCGCGATCGAGTCGGGCTACGTCTGGCTCGCGGTGATCGGCGTCCTCAACAGCGCGATCTCCCTCTACTACTACGTTCGCGTCGTCGTCTTCATGTGGATCAAGGAGGACACGGTCGGCTCGCCGATCGCGCTCGCGCCGGGGCTCGCCGTCGTGCTGGCGATCACGGTCGCCGGCACGCTGTTCTTCGGCATCTATCCCGCGCCGCTCTTCACGATCGCCGAGGAGTCGGCCGCCGCGCTCGGCCGCGCGGCTGCGGTACTCTCGCTTCGCTGACGCTGACCATTGCGAGCGCAGTCCCGTTCGACATTTGGCATTCGGCCTTCGGCATTGTTATGATTGGTTGTTTGTGCCAGAGCCCGAACGCGGCTTCTTGTCGGCTGGTTCTCTGAGGTACCTTCAGGAGAATCTGCGGAGATCGGGGCCGGTGGCCGCGGCGGGCTACACGCTGATCGGCTCCATCCTCCTCCTCGGGGGTCTCGGATACGCGCTCGACTACTGGTGGGGCACGTCTCCCTGGTGTCTGTTCGGCGGGTTGCTCCTCGGGATCGTCGTCGGGTTCTACGAGCTGGCCAAGATCATCTGGCGCCGATGAAGCCCGTGCGGTGGATGGTGGGCGTCAGCCTGGTCCCCTGGCTCGGGATCATGATTGCGCTCGGCCCGCAGACCGGCGTCGCGGTGCTGGCCGGTATGGTCGCGCCGCTCGTCGTGGCGACCCGCACGTGGATCCTGATGGAACGGACCTACCGGCGCGATCCCGAGGGTCTGACGCGGCTGATGGTCAAGGCGTTCGTGGGCAAGATGATATTCTTCGGAGCGTACGTGGCGGTCGTGTTGAGCGCGTTGTCGATTCGTCCCATTCCGTTCATCGTGAGCTTCACCGGCTATTTCATCGGCCTGCATCTGATGGAAGCGATCTGTCTGCGACGGCTGCTGGCGGGCGACCTACGATCATGATGGCTCCTCCGCTCGTTGCTCTCGTACAGGCGCACGCACAGGGGCACGCGCCGACCGAGGCGCCCGCGGAAGGGTTCAACGCGGGCAAGACCATCATCGAGCACGTGGCGAACAGCGGAATCGACCATCCGCTCGTCCACCTTCCGAAGGTCTTCGGGATCGACTTTTCGGTCACCAAGCACGTGTTCATGCTGTGGGTCGTCGCGGCGCTCGTGTTTGCCGTCGTCACGGTGACGGTTCGCCGATATCTGCGACAGGATCGTCGCGTCCCGTCCGGCCTGATGAACGGCCTCGAGGCGGTCGTCGAGTTCATTCGCGACTCGATTGTCCAGCCGAACGTCGGACGCAAATGGGCGAACACCTGGACGCCGCTGGTCCTGACGTTCTTCGTGTTCATCCTGTGCGCGAACGCCATCGGCCTCATCCCGATCTTCGAGATCGTCGGTCTGATCGACCACTACGTGCTGCACAGCGGCGAGGAGTCGTTCCTCAAGCGCGTGTTGCACGGCGGCACGACCGCGACCGCCAATTTCAACGTGACCGCCGCGCTCGCGACCATCACCTTCGGCTCGATCATCGCCGCCGGCTCGAAGGCCCACGGTTTCATCCAGCACTGGAAGAATCTCGCCCCGCCCGGCCTCGCGTGGCCGATCTACATCATCCTGATTCCGATCGAGATCATGGGGATGTTCGTCCGCCCCTTCGCGCTGACGATGCGGTTGGCGGCGAACATGACCGGCGGGCACATCGCGATTCTGGCGATCCTGTCGTTCGTGTTTCTGTTCGCCGAGCTGTTCGGCCGCGCGATCGCCGGGATCGGCGTCGGCCTGGTGGTCTCGGTGCCGCTGGCCGCGGCCATCTCCGCCCTCGAGATCCTCGTGGTCCTGATCCAGGCATACGTGTTCACGCTCCTTACGGCCGTGTTCATCGGCATGGCCATTCACGCGCATCATTGAAAGGACACAGACAGAATGAGCAGAGTAGGCTTCTTCCGCAGAGCGATGGTGGTCGCGGTGCTGACCGTCGCAGTGGCGGCCGTCGCCGGCAGCCAGACCGCGTGGGCCCAGGGGCAGCCCGCCGCCGGAGCGGCCGGCGCGCCTGTGCTGCATCTGTTTGGTGTGGCGGTCGGACTCGGCCTCGTCGTCATCGGGGCTGGCCTGGGCATCGGGCGGCTGGCGGCAGCCGCGGCGGACGGCATCGCGCGCCAGCCGGCCGCAGCCGACAAGATTACGGCCGCCGTGAACCTGCCGTTGTTCCTGCTCGAAGGCGTCGCGATTCTGGCCGAGGTGTTCGCGCTGTTGGTGCTGTTTCTGGCCAATCCGCTCAGATAGCGTTTGCCATGGATACACTCGTCCGGCCCGATCCCGGCTTGTTCATCTGGACGATCGTCGTATTCCTGGTCCTCGTGACGCTGCTCCGGAAGTTCGCGTGGCGGCCGCTGCTGCAGGCGCTCGAGGCGCGTCAGGAGGCGATCCGGAAGTCGCTGGACGATGCCGACCGCGCGAAGCAGGAGCTGCAGCGGCTGCAGCAGGAATCCGCGCAGATCGTCCGCGACGCGCGCGTCGAGGCTGAGTCGATCATCTCCCGGAGCCGGTCCGACGCGGAGCGGCTGAGAGAGGAGATCCGCCAGAAGGCGCGGTCGGACGCCGAGTCGATCATCCGGACCGCGGAGCGGCAGATCCAGCTGGAAACGCAGCAGGCGCTCCGCGAGATCCGCCGCGAGGCGGCCGACATGTCCGTGGCCATCGCGTCGAAGCTCATTCAGCGGAATCTGTCCAAGGAAGACAACCAGCGGCTGATCGAGGAGGCGCTCAGCAAGATCGAGTCGCGGGTCGAGCGGCAGGACGCGTGAACGATCCGTAGTGCCTAGTGCTTAGTGCTTAGTGTGACTTCACTCGCAAACTGCCTTCGATGGCTGAGGGTGACTTCGACTCCACTCCAACCGCTCGAAGCGCTCCACGACAGGCAGCCTGCGGAGAATGGACCAGCGACCACACGTGAACAGCGGTCACGAGGACTGTCGCGAGTGCAGACATACTAAGCACTAAGAACTAAGAACTGGGCACTAAGGACGAAGCGCGCGGCATGTCCCGTCCACGGATCCCCATCGATGCAATGCTCCTCCTGATGGCCTTCATCTGGGGCAGCAACTACAGCATCGTCAAGTCCGCGTTCGACGACGTGCCCGCGCACCCGTTCAACGCCGCCCGGCTCGCCATCGCGTCCGTCATTTTCCTCGCGCTGATCATCCTCGCGCGCCGCGTGCGGGTGCCGTCGGTCTTCTACACGCCGGCGCCGATCACGCGCGCCGACTGGCTGCGGCTCGTCGGCCTCGGGGTCGTCGGTCACTTCCTGTATCAGATCTTCTTCATCGGCGGGCTCGCCCGGACGAGCGTCGCGAACAGCTCGCTGCTGCTCGCGGCGACGCCGGTCGCCATCGCAGTCGCGAGCGCCGCGCTCGGGCGCGAGGCGATCGGTCGCTGGCACTGGATCGGCGGCGCCATCTCGCTGGCAGGGATCTACCTGGTGGTGGGGCGCGGCGCCGGCCTGTCGTCGGACACGCTCACCGGGGATCTGATGGTCGTCGGTGCGGTGGCCTGCTGGACGGTGTACACGCTCGGCGCGGGACGTCTGATGGAACGGCACTCGCCGCTCGGCGTCACCGGCCTGTCGATGGCGATAGGGTCGGCGCTCTACGTGCCGGTCATGTGGCCGCCGATTGCGGCCGTGGAGTGGTCGGTTCTGAACGCCACGACGTGGATCAAGATTGTGTACTCGGCGGTGTTCGCCCTCTGTGTGGCCTACATGATCTGGTACGCCGCCGTGCAGCGCATCGGCAGCGCGCGCACGTCGGTCAACTCGAACATCATCCCGATCGTCGCGCTCGTTGTCGCGTCCGTCTGGCTGGGAGAGCCGCTCGGCGTCGTGAAGATCGTCGGCGCGGCGCTCGTCCTCGCGGGGGTGGCGCTGATGAGGGTCGGGCCGCGGTGGATCGTGCCGCGGGCCGCCTGAGCTAGCGGTGCTCAGCACCCTGAGCCCGAACGATGACGCTCCGTGGGAGTGCTATCCTAAGGGAACCGGTGAAGGACCACTATTACAGCCAGCACGCCGTGGCGCTCCGCGCCGAGCTGGGCCGCGCCGTCCCGCGCGACCTCATGCGCGAGCTCCACCGGAAGGCGCCCGCGCGCCACTTCCTCGTCGCGGCGCGCCAGTTTCTGATCCTCGGCCTGACGACGTGGGCGCTCGTCAGGTTCTCGCACCCGCTCGTCTGGATCCCGCTGGCCTTCGTGCAGGGTTTCACGGTCTTCAACTTCACGGTGCTGCTCCACGAGGTCGTGCACAATACCGTCTTCGCGCGGAGGCGGCCGATCGCGGAGCGCATCCTCGCGCTGCTTTACGCAGTGCCGAGCGGGATCTCGGCGAGCCAGTTCACCCGCTGGCATCTCGATCATCACGCGGAGCTGGGGTCGGAAGAGGATGATCCCAAGCGTCATCATCTGTCGCCGAAGCGGAACGCCCGCTGGTATAAGTTGCTGTACTGCACGCCGGTGCTGTTTCCGCTCTACTTCCGCGCGGCGCGTCGCGAGTCGGCGACCTATCCGGCCGACCTGCAGCGGCGGATCGCGGGCGAGCGGCGGCTGGCAATGGGGTTCCATCTGACTGCGATCGCGGTGCTCTGGTACTTCTTCGGTTTCCCGGCCGCGCTCCGCGCCCACATCGTCCCGGTCTTCTTCGTGTTCCCGATCGCGTTCACGCTGAACCGGCTCGGCCAGCACTACGACATCGACCCGGCCGACCCGGCGAAGTGGGGGACGCTGATGAAGGGGAACTGGTTCTGGGACTTCGCGTACCTGAACTCGAACTACCACCTCGAGCACCACTACTTCCCGGGGGTGCCGTTCTACCGGCTGCCCGCGGTGCAGCGTGCGCTCGTCCCGTTCTACGAGGGGAAGAGGATGCGGTGGCAGGGCTACGGCCGGCTCGTGTACGGCTGGCTCGTGCAGAACCATGCGCCGCACACCGACTGGACGCCTGAAGAGCTTCAGCCCCCACGCCGGGCGGGGGATCCGTCTCACCGGTACTCGTAGAATCCAGAATTCAGAATTCAGAATCCAGAATCGGCCCATCATCCGAGCTTCCGTACTCGCGGGGCGGACGTTCCCTCCCATCGGTATTCGTAGTGCGCGGCGGCGCGGACGTTGAGAACGAGCCGCGGCCGGTAGCAGACGAGACATTCACCGCCAGGATCGCGGACGCTCCGGTACACGACGCCGTTCGATCCGTCCTCGAACAGCCGCTGCCCAAGCGCCTGTGAGGCCTCGTAGTCGTTCGGATCGTGCAGCGGCGTGAAGCGGCGGTCGCGACCCCGGACGTCGTGAAACGGCGACGTGAAATCGGCGTGGTACAGCCGCGCCTGGACGCATTTCGACCGCCCCGACCTCTTCGAGTTCCTTCGAGCGGTGATAGATCGATTCAGCGAGCGCGGTCTCGAGCGTGCGCCCGGCGTACCATGCGCCGCGATCCTGAATGGAGAAACGGCCCCCGCCGGGGCCCGGATGGCAGAACGGCGCCATGACGACGCTCGCCATCGGCCGGCCGAGGACCCATTCGTCGCGCGGGATGTTCTTCAGGACGCCGAGCTCGCCTGAGAGACGATCGTTCGTCCAGCCTTCGAGCTCGATGATCGCGGTGAGATCGGCCGGCGCCGCCACGCGATCGAACAGCCCGACTGGGGGATGACGGCTCGGGACAAGGCGGCACGTACCGCGCCACACGATTCGAGTCGTCGATGGAGATCTGCGTGCATCTGCGTGCATCTGCGGCCTAGCCGCGGCGGGCATCGAGGAGCCGCCGGATCTGGAACAGCGCGTCGATGCCGCCGTCGGTCATGAACGCGAGCGGCGGCCGGCCGCCGAAGAGCATGTGGCTGTTGGGCAGGCGGACCCAGCGGTCGGCGAACGCCCCCTCGGGGTAGAGCACCTGCAGCGCCTTGTAGATGCCGAGGACGAGCGACAGGCGCGTGAGCGTGTCGAACGACAGCGTGCCGTGGTCGCCGCTCTTGTATTTGTGAAACGTCGAGCTCGGCGGCCAGCCGAGGAGCGCTCGCTCGTCCGCGGCGCTCAGGTCCCAGGCCCGCGCGATGCTGAAGAAGGTCCGCAGCGCCGGCCCGGACAACTTGCGCCGGACGTCGGGATCCTGGCGACGCTCTAGGGGCAGGGGCGACCAGGCATCGGCTGGGCGTCGAACGGCCCGGCGTTCCATATGTGGATATGGTAGTCCATATATGGAGTATCGTCAACTCACGAGGCTTCTGACCTCACGGGACTGCGCGTGTCCGGCATCGGACGATCTCTAAACGGAGGTATCGGAGAGACCAACGGAGGATGCCTTCTTTTGAACCACGGATGACGCGGATGCGGTTGGGTGTGGTCGGCGTCTGTGCGCCGCCAGCGCCGCGCGTCGCGCGGCCTCGGCGTGACGGCCAGCGCCCATCTGCGGCGCGTTTACGCGTCCTCCGTTTACCTCCGTTTCCTCCGTTAGTACGTCTTCGACTGCAGTCACGTGAGTCACGTGCAGTCACAGGAATCACGTGAAGTCACGAGAAGTCACGAGAAGTCACGTACCGTCGCGACAGGCCCAGGTACACCGCGGCCGCGACCGCGAACCCCACGAACCACGCGTAGTCGTAGAGCGGCCGCAGCGCGGGGATGACGAGTCCACCCCACGCGAGCGCGCAGCCGACGAGCGTCGCGACAGTCGCCGGCACGTTCCACCCGCCGGTGTAGCGGTACACGCCGTCGGTGAGATAGAGGTCCTCGAGCGCCAGCCGGCGCCGCCGCACGATCCAGTAGTCGGCGATCAGCACCCCCGCGATCGATCCCAGCCCGCCCGAGTAGCCGAGCAGCCACGTGTAGATGTAGCCCGACGGATCGGCGAGCAGCTTCCACGGCTGGATCGCGATGCCGAGCAGCCCGGTGATCAGCCCGCCCGTGCGGAAGCTGATGAGCCGCGGGAACGCGTTCGCGAAGTCGTTGGCCGGCGAGACGACGTTGGCGGCGATGTTGACCGAGAGCGTCGCGACCACCGCGGTGAACATCGAGATCGCGACCACCACCGGCGAGCTGAATCGCCCGATCAGCTTCACGGGATCCCAGATGATCTCGCCGTAGATGATGGTCGTCGCGCTCGTGATGAGCACTCCCATCGCCGCGAAGACGAACATCGTCGTCGGGAGCGCGACCACCTGGCCGACGACCTGCTCGCGCTGGCTGCGGCCGAAGCGCGTGAAGTCCGGCATGTTGAGCGAGAGCGTCGCCCAGAAGCCGATCATCGCGGTCAGCGACGGGATGAAGACCGGGAAGAACTCGGCGAAGGTGTTGAACCTGCCGGGCTGCGCGAGGAGCGGCCCGAGGCCATCGGCGCGCGCGATCGCCCATCCGAGGAGCGCCGCCGTCATGACCAGCACGAACGGCGCCGCCCAGTTCTCGACCGCGCGAAGCAGGTCCATGCCGCGGTAGATGATGTAGATGTTCAGGCCCCAGAAGATCAGAAACGACAGCCACTCGGTCGTCGTGTGGCCGCCGAAGCCGGTCCCGAGGAGCATCGGCCAGCCGGGGATCACGCTCGAGACGAACGTGTGCAGCGCCTCGCCGCCGATCCAGGCCTGGATGCCGAACCAACCGCACGCGACGAACGCGCGCAGGAGCGCCGGCAGGTTCGACCCGATCGTGCCGTACGCCGCGCGCGCGAACACCGGGAACGGGATGCCGTACTTCGTTCCAGGGTGCGAGTTGAGCAGGATCGGGATGAGGACGATCGTGTTGCCGAGCAGGATCGTGACGAGCGCCTGCCGCCAGGTCATGCCGGCCGCCATCAGCCCCGACGCCAGCATGTAGGTCGGGATGCAGTGCGCCATGCTGATCCACAGCGCCGCGTAGTTGTAGGTCGTCCAGGTGCGCTTCGCGATCGGCACCGGCGCGAGGTCGTGGTTGTAGAGTGGGCTGGGTTCGATGCGGCTGGTATCAGTCAGCTCGACGCGCCCATCCGGGCGCTCGATCTGCGTGGTGATCATAGCGAGGAGGCGAGGGAATGCCCGCGCTTAAGGAACCGCCCATCGCCTTTCCTGCCGACGTATCTCCCGTCCTCGACGATCACCTTCCCGTGGGCAATCACCATCGACGGCGATCCGTGCACGGTCGTCCCCTCGTACGGGTTGTAATCGACCTTCATGTGTAGCGTCTTCACGCCCAGCGTCTGCTTTCGGTTCGGATCGAAGAGCACGATGTCGGCGTCGCTGCCGACCGAGATCGTGCCCTTGCGCGGGAACAAGCCGAACATCTTCGCCGGGGTCGTCGAACATACCTCAACGAAACGATTGAGGTTGAGGCGCCCGCCGCGGACGCCGCCGTTGTGCACGAGCGTGAGCCGCGTCTCGATGCCCGGCGCGCCGTTCGGGATCTTGCTGAAGTCGTCTCTGCCGAGCGTCTTCTGCTCGGCCATGCAAAACGGGCAGTGGTCGGTCGAGATGACCTGCAGGTCGTTCTTCGCGAGCCCCTTCCAGAGCGCGTCCTGGTGCCACTTGTCGCGCAGCGGGGGCGACATGACGTACTTGGCGCCGTCGAACCCCGGCTCCTCGTAGTTGTCGTACGACAGGAACAGGTACTGCGGGCACGTCTCCGCGTACGCCGGCAGTCCCATGTCGCGCGCCTGTTTCACCTTCTCGAGCGCGTCGGCCGCCGACAGGTGGACGATGTAGATCGGGACGCCGGCCATTTCGGCGAGCGCGATCGCGCGGCCCGTGGCCTCGCCCTCGGCGCGCGACGGCCGCGTGAGCGCATGGTACTTCGGCGCCGTGTGACCTTTGCGCAGCGCTTCCTTCACCAGCTCGTCGATCACCCCGCCGTTCTCGGCATGCATGCAGACCAGCCCGCCGTTCTCGCCGGTCCGCGTGAGCGCACGGAAGATGGTCGCGTCGTCCACCATGAAGACGCCGGGGTAGGCCATGAACAGCTTGAAGCTCGTGATCCCCTCGTCTCTCACGAGCCGGTCCATCTCGCCGAGGCCGGCGTCGGCCAGCTCCGTGACAATCATGTGGAAGCCGTAGTCGATCGCCGCCTTGCCCTCCGCCTTCTTCCGCCACTCGTCCAGCGCGTGCCGCATCGTCTGGCCGCGATACTGGATCGCGAAGTCCACGATGCTCGTCGTCCCGCCGTGCGCCGCGGCGATCGTCCCGCTCTCGAAATCGTCCGCCGACGTCGTGCCGCCGAACGGCATGTCGAGGTGCGTGTGGACGTCGATCCCGCCTGGCATGACGTATTGCCCCTTGGCGTCGATCGTTCGGTCGGCCTGAAAGCGGTTCGAAGGCAGGTCCTTTCCGATCGCGGCAATCGTGCCGTCGTCGCAGTACACGTCGGCAATGTAGTCGTCCGACGCGGTGATGACTCGCCCATTCCTGATGAGTAATGACATCGCTGTCTGCTAACTGTCTATGCCGAATGCCGAATGCCGAAGGGGACTTCGCGCGCGACAGTCGTTGGTCAGTTACGAGTGCAGTCCCTTTCGGCATTGGGCATTCGGCATTCGGCAT
>JBOGJB010000150.1:0-7782 GCA_050745085.1 Vicinamibacterales bacterium | reverse complement strand
CGTCGGGCCCGCGCGGCGCCGGCTGCCCGGCCTGAGCGCGGGCGCGTCCGCCGTCGCCTGGGCGTTCGTCCGGCTCGTCTTCCGCACGCCACGCGGCAAGATCGTCATCTTCGGCGTCGTCCTGATGCTGCCGCTGTTGTCAGTGATGATGATGCGGGCCGGCGGCCTGCCGTTCCTGTTCACGACGCTCCGCCCCGGCTTCAGCATGGGTATCTTCGGCCTGGCCATCACGCTGCTGTCGCTCGGGCCGCTGTCGTTGAATCAGTTCGCGTCCGACGGCGCCGGTTTGACGTTGCAGTCGCTGGCGCCGATCTCGGACCGTGAGCTGCTGGTCGGAAAGGCGGTCGGCGGCGCGCTCGTGCTCGCCGGGCCCGCCGTCTTCGTCCTGGCTATCGCGATCGCGCTGTCGCCGCGGGCGCCTATCGCCTTGTGGCTCGCGCTCGTGCTTGGCGTCGTGGCGACCTACGCCGTGCTCGCGCCCGTCAACGCCGCGCTGTCCGCCGTCTTCCCGCGCAAGGTGAACCTCGCCAGCATCGGGCGCGACAGCAACCCGCATCAGGCGGCGAACTTCCTCGGGTTTCTGGCGATCATCGTCGCGGCCGCGCCGGCGGCGCTGGCGGCCGCGGCCGGGCTCGTGCTGCTCCGGAGCCAGGCGATCACCGTGCTGCTCGTGGGACTCTGGGCCGGCGCCGCGATCGTGATCTCATCGCTCGCCCTCAGGCTCGTCGAGCGCCTGTTCGCAGCGCGAAGAGAGAATCTCCTCTTCGTCGCGCAAGGAGGGTAGTGACACTAAGAACTTTGCTCAGCCCACCACCAGATCCCGATCGTCGAGAGCAGGATGCCGCTGGCGGCGACGTAGGTCGGCAAGTCGCGCGCGAGACGCTCGGCGGCAATCCCGGCTCCTTCCCGCATGAGCCGGCCGGCGTCGGCGCCGACCGCGGCCATGCCGCTCGCATTGGCGAGCAACCAGAGGCCGGCGGCGGCGAGCAGCGCGCACGCCGCCACAATCACGTTGAACCAGCGGTCGAGCGACTGCTCGGATTGCCAGCGCTCGCGGCGCACATGTGCCGCGACGGCCGCGGCGAAGCGCGGCGGCGCCGCCTCCACCGGACGCGCGGCGAGCAGGCGCTCGATCTGGTGCGCCCGCGCGAGCGCCGCCTGGCACCGCACGCAGCCGTCGAGATGCGCCCTGGTCTGCTCGGTGTGGGGATCGTCGCCGGCGGCCAGCGCTTCGATCCGATCGTCCATCTCGTCGCAGGTCATGAGGGATCGTCCAGGAATCTTCTCAGCATCCGCTTCGCGCGGTGCAGATGCGTCTTCACGGTGCCGAGCGGCACGCCGGCCGCCTCGGCGAGATCCTCGTACCGCGCGCCCTTGAGGTAATGCCCGGCGACGAGGAGCTGATAATGCTCCGGGAGCCTGGCGATCGCCTTCTCGAGGCGATCTTTCAGCTCCAGCTCCGCGAACGACGCGTCGTGAGACACGACCTCGCGCGACGGTCGGCCCTCCTCTTTCGCGTCGAGCGACGTCTCGGGCCGCCGGCGGAATCGCGGCTCCGTCGCGAGGTTCGCGACGATGCGGTAGATCCAGGTGCCGAGCCGGGCCTCGCCGCGGAAGTACGGCAGGCCGCGATGTACGCGCAGGAACACGTCCTGCGCGAGGTCCTCCGCGAGATCGCGGTTGCCGGTCAGACGGATCGACAGGGCAAACACCAGATCCTTGTAGGCGTCCACCAGGCTGGCGAACGCGGACTCGTCACCCTCCCGGCAGCGCCGGATGATCTCGCGTTCGTCCGCCTGGTCCATCCGCTATCAACCGTATTAGAGGCCTTGGCAGTCCGTGTTGTTTCAACCGCCCGGCGGGCTTGAAACAATCGGCCGCGCGGCCCAGTCTAATCACTTCAACGGAGGTTCCGTGCAGCCCGAAGAAGCCTTCACAGTTGTGGCGCTCACGTTGATCGTGGGAGCCGCCGTCGCGTTCATCATGAGCATTTTTCAGCGAGGGAAGCTACGCGAGATGGCGCACCGTGAGCGGCTCGCGATGATCGAGCGCGGGCTCGCGCCGCCGCCGGAGGTCGATCCCGTGCGATTCGAGCGCGCGATGGGACAGCCGCTCTGGGACGAAGAAGTGGCCGCGCGCGCGGCGCGCTACCGCCGTATGGGCGTCATCTTCATGGGCCTCGGCGTGGCGCTCTGGTTCATCATCACGTTTGCCGGCGACGCGCCCGAAGAAGGCTTCGGCGTCGGCGGCGCGGTCTTCGTCCTCGGCGCCGCGCTGTACATCAACAGCCAGCTCGAACTCCGCCACGCCCCGCCGCGCACCAGAACCCCGACCCGCACCCCGAACCAGAACCAGAACCCGCACGCTGAACCCTGAACCCCGGACGTGCTGAATCGCAGTTCGTACAAGACAAGGCAGGGAGCACCTTTCGCTCCCTGCAGCCCATTGGCAGGCCAGTTTCAGGCGGGGCGTGTTCCCCAGCGGAACGCCGGAGAGGGGTTGCGGAACGTTTTCACGTCCCGACTGCCTTTCTACAGAGCAACCCGGATGCCAACGTTTTCAGGGGGTTTTGAACCTCAGCCAGCCACCGAGTGGGTGACGGAGCACCCCTTCTGATTCGCCTGTTACCTACACCGACACGCGCGGAGTCGCCGCCGCCGGAACATCCTCCGGCCGGTGCCGCCTCAGCCGTGCGTATGCGGCGGTGAACTCGGCTCCGTAGAGCAGAATCACGGCTGACACATAGACCCAGATCAGAAACACCACCACGGCCGCGATCGATCCGTGGACGCTGAAGCGGTTCAGATCGCGCACGTAAAACGAGAAGAGCGCGAGCGCGCCGCGCCACAGCAGGCCAGTGATGACCGCCCCGACCCAGACATCGCGAAATCGCACCTCCGCGTTCGGCACGAAGTAGAACACCAGGCCGGTGACGAGGATGAAGAGCAAGGTGGTGGCCCACCGGACGGCGAAGCTGCCGAGCGCGAGCAGCCACGGCGCGCGATCGACCACGCTGGTGAACCACGTCGCCTGGACGACACCGACCGCGCTCACGAGCAGCAGCCCGAGGAGCAGCAGCAGACTGGAGGCGGCGAGCATCAGGAGCGAGATCAGCTTGTGCTTGAAGTAACTCGGCTGACGCTCGACTCCCCAGGCGTGGTTGATGGCCGACGTCACGGCGCCGAAGACGCCCATCGCCGCCCACGTCATGATGAGGCTGCCCGCGATCCCGAGCGGGACCGTCGACTGCCGCAGCGCGTCGAGCTGCGACGTCAGGAACTCGAACTGGCGTGGAAAGTAGAGCAGCACGAAGTGCAGCGCGCTCGCCCGGTCGGCTTCGTCGGCGGTCACCGACCCGAGCACCGAGAAGGCCAGGAGGAAGAACGGAAACAGCGACAGGAGCGCGTAGTACGCGATCGACGCCGCGAACGTGAGATCGTCGCTGGTGTAGACGCCGGTGACGCCCCGCCAGAACGACAGCAGGGTCAGCTTGACTTCTGCCCGCACGCGCGCGAACGCGCGCAGGGCCAGCGACCGCCACGACACTAGGGCATCATAACCAATCGGGCCTCGTGCCTCGGACCTCGTGCCGCGGGCGGTGCCTCGGGCCTCGTCCTGCGGGCGGTGCCTCCGCAGGCGGTGCCTCGGGTCTCGGACCTCGTGGGGGACCGCGGGCCTCGTGCGTACGGGCTCACCTGCCGAGGCACTGGGGACGAGGGACCGCCCGAGGCACGAACGCCGCGGAACGGCCCGAGGACCGAAGGCACGAGCCCCGAGGTCCGAGTTAGAGCCGCTCGCTGCCCGTCGGGTTGTACCCGGTCGACGAGCCGGGCGAGCCGGCGGTGCCGGTTGCGCCGAAGGATTCCGCGGCGCGTGACACGTTGTCAGCGGCGCGCGACGCCGTGGTGCGCGCGCGGTCGTACGCCTCGCGGCCGCGATCCACCATCTGCGTCACCTTCTCGGACGCCTGGTTGTAGGTGTCGGCCGCGGTGTCGCGCAGTTTCCCCGCCTGCTCGGAAAGCTGGCTGCGCAGCTCCGAACCGGCCTTCGGCGCAAAGAGCATCCCGAGCCCCGCGCCCAGCACCGTTCCGGCCAGCAGGCCCATCAGGAAGGCGCCGCTGCCCTCTTCACGCTCAATGCGATCGTATTCGTACGCCATGTGAACGAACCTCCACTGTGGTTGATAAGGAGCGCGGGACGCTCGCGCCCGCCGCTCTTGCGGGTCCTCAGACCCGCACCTGGGACACATCCCGGCCGAACACGCTGGCGACGACCGCGCGCACGCCGCGCACGACGCCGACAACCTGATCGACCCGATCCCGCACCGCGTCCTTCACGCCGGCGGCCGTCGAATCGACCCGCGCGAGCGTGCCGTGTATGGCATTATCGACGCGAGCCGCCTGCGTCTGCATCCGTCCCGTGACCGCCTGCACGTCGCCGAGGATCGCGTTGACCTTCGCGGTCAGCGGCGCGATCTGACGCCGCTCGAGCTCGTTGATGAGCGTCATGAGGCGCCGGTAGACGATGAAGCCGCCGACACCGAGGCCGATGACGAGCAGCGCCTCGAGGACGCTCACCGCCGCCATGATGCCGAGCAGCACATTTGTGGTTTCGAGATCCACGATCAGCCTCTCCCCGTGATTTCGTAAAGCGATTGCCGGCTTTCGTTGACGGCGAACTGCGCCTTGCGCACGGTGCCGCGGAGGCGTTGCACTTCGTGGACGAAGTTGTCCAGGCGCGGCTCGATCTCGAGGCGCACGCGCCGCCCGCGCTCGGTCAGGTACAGGAACCCGTAGGCCGCCCCCGCGACTGCGCCGATGAACGACGACATGCAGATTCGCGCCCGATCGTCCACGTGAGCCTCCTCGTGGTCGAAATCTGATCCATAGAGCGTGCCAGTCGTGCGGATGAGCTTGGGGCCTGGTCGAGGTTACCTTTCGACGAAAATCGCAATGGCTGCGCCCTCCCAGGTGCCGCCCGCGGGGCTGCCGGGCGCCGCGCTCCCCATCGCCATCAGGCCGACGCGGTTCGCGTCGAGATGGAAGCGGCCCACCAGATACGCGCGCACAATCTGGGCGCGGCGACGACTCGCGAGGTAGCGCGCGTCCTCCGACGCCTCCCGCGCGTAGCCCTCGATCACGATTGGGCTGCTCGTGGGGTACTTCAGGAACTGGGCGATCGCCGAGTCGAGCCGCGCCCGCCCGGCGTCAGACAGCTCTTCCGTACCGGTCGGGCCCGTGGAAAACAAGACGCGCGCGTCGACCCACAGACGCAGCGGCCGCCGCGTCTTCGATTCCAACGCTCCGCGCCGATATTCCTCGACGCTCAGGTCGTCGAGGTCGAAGTAGCCCCGCCGGTTGAAGTAGCCCCGGAAAAAGAAGCCGCGCTTGAGCGCCTCGGCGTTCTCGGCGAGATCGGCCATCGCGTCGCGGGCGTAGGCGAGCGTCTGGCGGAAGTCGGCGGTGATTCCCTGCACCGGGCCGTCCTTCCCCCGGACATCGTTGACCGCCTGCTTCGCCTGCTCGGCCGCCTCGCGCAGGTTGGCAACGACCTTCTCCCCTTCCGCCACGATCTGCTTCGCCTGGTCGTAGAGCGCGTCGTCGGTCACGAGCTTGCCGAGCGTCCCGCGGCCCGCCCGCACGCCCTCGATCACTTCGCGTGTATCGGCGGCGATCCTGATGCCCGACTCGATGATCTTCTTGACGTCCGCGCCGATGACGTCGAGCAGGCCCTGCGCGTCCCTGACGGTGGCGGTCACCGATGTGAGCGCCTGCTCGACGTCCGCCTTCAAGCCGGTGATCGTCGCGTTGACGAGCGTGATGGTGTCGCTCATCCGCTTGAGGAGCTCGGCGAAGTCGAACGGCTCGCGGCTCTGAATGGTCCCCTCGTGCGGGACCGGAGGCGCCTGGTCGGTGCCGGCGTCGATCTGCAGGAACTTGTTCCCGACGAGCCCGTCGTTCTGGATGGAGGCGACCGAGTCGGTGCGAACGATCGGATGGAGATCCTCGCGAACCTTCGCCTTGACCCTGAACTTCGCGGACGGCCGGGGCGGAACCTCGATCGCCACGACCGCCCCCGCCTCCACTCCGCCCACACGCACGACGGACCCGTTCTCGAGGCCGCTTACGCGCGCGAACTCCGCGTACACCTCGAACGTGTCCTCGAACAGCCGGCGGCGGTCGCCGATGAGGAACAGCCCGAGCGTGAAGAGGACAACGCCCCCGATGACGAATGCGCCGACCGCGATCAGCCGTGATGACTGCATCTGAACTCACAGAACCCCTGAGCCTCAACCCGCAGATGACGACTGCAGAAACGCCTGCACCAGCGGGTTGTTCAGACGGGCCAGCTCGTCGAGCGATCCATGCGCGGCGATGCGCCCCTCGTGCAGCATCACCACGTCGTCGGCCAGCTTCCGGACGCTGGACATGTTGTGCGTGACGACGACCAGCGTGCGTCGCTCCTGGCGGTTGAGACCGGCGAGCAGATCGTCGATTTCGCGCGAGGTCAGCGGATCCAGGCCGGCGCTCGGTTCGTCCACGAGCAGGATCGGCGGGTCTAGCGCCATCGCGCGGGCCAGACCGGCGCGTTTCCGCATGCCGCCCGACAGCGAAGCCGGCATCCTCCCGTATTCTCCGCCGAGCCCGACCGCCGCGAGTTTCTCGCTCGCGCGCGCGCGGATCTCCCGGTCCGCGAGCGTGGTGTGCCGCCGCAGCGGGAAGGCGACGTTCTCCCCCACGCTGATCGAGTCGAAGAGCGCCGCGCTCTGGAACACGAAGCCGATGCCCCGCCGGATCCTCGCCAGCTCGGACGGCCGGAGCGCCGTCACGTCGGCGCCGCCAACGAAGACGCCGCCGCGATCCGGCTTCAGCAGCCCCACGATGTGCTTGAGCGTCACGCTCTTGCCGGTCCCGCTGCGCCCGAGGATGCAGAACGCACGACCCTCGCCGACCTCGAACGACACGTCGTCCAGCACCTTCTTCTCTCCGAAGGCCTTCGACACATGGTCGAGCCGGATCGCGGGCGCGCCGTCGTTCATTGCGCTGATGGAACGAAGAAAAAGATGGCCTTCACCAGGACGACGTTGGCGACGATGATCAACATCGACGACACGACGACGCTGCGCGTCGAGGCGCGGCCCACCCCCTCCGTCCCCTGCTCGGTGGTGAAGCCGAAGTACGACGAGATCGTCGCGATCAGGAACCCGAAGACCATCGTCTTGACGGTGGACGGCACGTAGTCGGCGAACTCCACCAGCGAGAAGGCGCGCTGGAAGTAGAGCTGGAAGGACATGCCGGTGATGGCCGTCTCGGCCAGATAGCCGCCGAGGATGCCGGAGAAGTTGAGGATCGTCGTGAGAATCGGCAGCGCGAGCACGCAGGCGACGACGCGCGTCACGACGAGGTACTTGAAGGCATCGACCGCCGTCGCCTCGAGTGCGTCGATCTGCTCGGTGACGCGCATCGCTCCCAGCTCGGCGCCGATGCCCGCGCCGATGCGGCCCGAGAGCAGCAGTCCGGCCGTGAGCGGTCCGGTCTCCCGCACGAGCGCGAGCGCCAGGCCGGCGGGGATCATCGACTCCGCCCCGAAGCGCTCGAGCGACGCGCGCGTGTGCATCGAGAGGACGATGCCGACCGCCATGCCCGCGACGGCGACGAGCGGCGACGACCGCAGCCCCAGCTCGAAGGTCTGGCGCAGGACCTCGCCGATCTCATACGGCGGCCGGAAGGCGTCACGTGCCGCGCGCGCGCCGAACAGCGCGACCGCGCCGGTCCACTCGAG
>JBOGJB010000149.1:0-16136 GCA_050745085.1 Vicinamibacterales bacterium | reverse complement strand
GTGCACGGCAAGCTTCGCCATCCCCGGCTGCTCGGCGTCCGCACCGACAAGCCGGCACACGAAGTAGCGCCTGCGGCCCGCGCGAGGCGCAAAGTCGCCGAGCGCGATGCGAGTGGGGGTGGGGCCCCACGAGCAGGAAGGAAACAGACTCCGTGATCACGCATCCGGAGAAGGTGCTGTTCCCGTCAGAAGCGAAGAATGCCGGGATCACGAAGGGGGAACTCGCCGCCTATTACGAGGCGATCGCGCCGGTCATGCTGCCGCACATTCGGTCTCGTCCCGTCACGATGGAGCGGTATCCTGCCGGCATCGGCGAGCAGGGCTTCATGCACAAGAACGTGTCGAAGGGATTCCCAGCGTGGCTGGAGCGCGTCGAGGTTCCGAAGAAGGACGGAACGGTGCACCATCCCATCGTCTGCGACACGCGATCGCTGCTCTGGATTGCCAACCAGAACTGCATCACACCGCACGTGTGGACGTCGCGTGCGCCGAACCTGTATCAGCCCGACATCTGCGTCTTCGACCTCGACCCGTCCGAAGATGGTCCGGACGTACTGCGCGCGGCGGCGCTCGCCCTTCGCGACTTCCTGAACGAGCTTGGTCTCCCGAGCTGGGTGAAGACGTCCGGCTCGAAGGGGTTCCACATCGTCGTCCCGCTCGACGGCAAGGCGGGCTTCGGCGAGGTCTCGCGGTTCGCACACGCCGTGGGGACGATCCTCGTCAAGCGCGATCCCAAGCACCTCACGCAGGAGTTCAGCAAGGCGGACCGCGGCGGGCGCATCCTCATCGACACCGGACGCAACGGCTACAGCGCGACGTTCGCTGCGGCCTACGCCGTGCGCGCGAGGCCTGGCGCGCCCGTGTCCGCGCCGTGCACGTGGGAGGAGGTCCAACGCGGCGAGGTCGGCCCCCGGACGTTCACGCTGCGGACGATGGCGGGCCGCGTCGCCAGGGTCGGCGACCTGTGGTCGGACATGCGCCGGCGCAGGCGGTCGCTGCCGTCGCTGCGACGTCCGATGGAGCGGTTGCGGCTGGCGCCAACTCTGGACTGAGCCGCCAGGCATCGGCCAGCCCCTCAGTCGAGCCACCTCCGATGTACACTGGATCGAGCACGAACAGCGTGGATGACCGGAGAGAGTCCGCGATTTCCGGCTAGGCTCGACGGAGCCCCGATGTCCGACGACGTGATCTTCGCTGTGCGGCTCTCCTCGGCGATCGGTTGCGGGCTGATGGCCGGGCTTTTCTTCGCCTTCTCGGTGGCCGTCATGCGCGCGTTGAGCCGACTTCCGGCTGCCGTTGGCATGGCCGCCATGCAATCCATCAACGTGGCGATCCTGAATCCGGTGTTCCTTGCCGGTTTCTTGGGAACGGCCCTGTCGTGTCTGGTCGTCCTGGTGTCCTCGCTATCGCGCTGGCATGAGGCCGGTGCGGTTTTTTTCGTCGTGGGCGCGGCGTTGTATCTCGTCGGCGCCTGTCTTATCACGATCGTCTTCAACGTGCCCATGAACGAGGCGCTGGCGTCCACGGCGCCCGCCGACCCTGACGGCGGGGGCCGATGGGCGAGTTATCTGACCAATTGGACTGCGTGGAACCACGTGCGCACGTTGGCAGCATTGGCGGCAGCCATCGTGTTGACTCTGGCCCTCTGCCGGACCGACGTCATCGCACCGCGATAGAAGCCAACACAAATGGGACCGGTCACCGTCGCCGTCTTCGATGGCACGTGCGGCGACCTCATCCAGCTCGTGCAGAAATGACACTCGCTGTGCATTCTCGGCGATGCCGCATAACCGTGACCGCCGCGCTCCTTCTGGCGCTATCGGCCCGGAGGGCAGTCCCAGTCTCGTCGTCCGCATGCTTGGCCGGGGCTCTGGGGCCCCGCCCGCAACGGCGTTTCCCCGACGGTGCCGGCCACGCCGCCCCACACCGCGAAAGAGTTGTGGCGCCGCCCCGCAGCCGGCGGCTACTCCGAGATCGCGGTCTCCGGCGATGGTGTCGTGACGATGGAGCTTCGCAGCGGCGTCGACTTCGTCGTCGCGCTCGACCCGTCCAGCGGACGGGAGCTGTGGAGCGCGCGGGTGGGCACGCTGGTGGGGATCGGTCCGCACCTGCTTCTGCTCGGTCAGACCTCCGGCGATCTGCGGATCGTACGCGCGTCGCCGGCCGGCTTCACGGAGACGTTTCGCACGCGGGTGTTCACGCCGGAGGTAACCTCGGTCACAGGGCCGTCGTTCGTCGACGGACGGCTCTACGTGCGCAACATCAAGGAGATGGCGGCGTTCGAACTGGGCGGATAACGAGGACTTGTCGATGATGGCCTCGGTTTGGAGGCGTCTCCCTGTCATCGTGCAGGCTGTCCTCACCGGGGTCGTGGTGGCCACGGCTGGCACCACACCGTGGGCCGTCCTTGTGTCGGCAAACTCCAAGTACTGGTCCGGCGTGCCATGGGCGGTGCTTCCGACCGCTCTGTATCTGTGGCTCTTCTGGCGATATGTCCAGGGAGCGGGGTGGCCCCGGTCGACCGCGGAGGCACGACGCACGAATTGTCGCGCCAACCGCCTCTCGGAGGAAGTCTGGGGGGCGGCGCTTTTGGCCGGCGGCCTTGGGCTCGTGGCCTTGGTGCTGTTTCTCGGCGTTGTGAACCGCCTGGTCAAGCTGCCAGCGCAGCCTACTGACGACCTATCGCACATCCCGTTCGTGACGCTGGTGTTTTGGCTGCTCATGGGCTCTGTCGTCGCCGGCATCGTCGAGGAATCGTCGTTCCGCGGCTACATGCAGGGGCCTATCGAGCGACGCCACGGACCGATCGTCGCGATTCTGGTGACAGGGAGCCTGTTCGGATTCTCGCATTTCACGCATCCGGAGGTGACACTGATCCTGATGCCGTACTACCTGGCCGTCGCCGCCATCTATGGTGCTCTGGCCTACCTGACGAACTCGATCCTGCCGAGCGTGGTTCTTCACGCCGGCGGAAACGTCCTCGGCGCCGTTGACCTGTTTGGGCGGGGTCGTGCGGAGTGGCAGGCACCGTCGAGCCCGGAGCCACTGATCTGGGAAACCGGCGCCGATGCGTCGTTCTGGATCTCTTGTCTGGCGGCCCTCATCGTGGGGGCCGCCACGGTCCGGGCGTACGCCGCGCTCGCAACTGCCGCACGGCACGCACCTGAACCTGCCGCGTTGACCTGAGATTCGGTGACGTATAGCCGGACACCGGACGGCTGGGTTCCTGGTAGACGTCGCAGGTTGCGGCGGAAAGTGGCCAGGGCTTTCTATGAGGATGGATCGTGTACCGGACGTAGAAGAGGCGAATCAGTTGCGGGGGACGCCCTTGCCGGGATACTCGCACGCCATGCGCCAACGTAGCGCGCGACCGCGCCGTCCGCCATAGTCTCGACGAATCATCCGGGGAGAAGCGAAATGAAAAGCTCGATGTGCACGGCCCTGGTGGCCTGCATGGTGCTGGCCACGAGCGCGGGTGGCGCGGACACGGCCATCCGCGGCTTCGACGGCAAGCCAGTCTCCTCCGCGCGCATCGACCGTGAAGCGCAACGGATGATGGCCAGGGCCAAGGTCCAGGGCCTGGCCATGGCCGTGATCGACGACGGCAAGGTCGTGTTCGTGCGGAGCTGGGGTCGTCGCAATGTCGAGAAGAACCTGCTGCTTCAGACCGACACGATCATGTACGGCGCGTCACTGACCAAGCTCGCCTTCGCCTACATGGTCATGCAGCTGGTGGACAAGGGCAGGCTCGATCTCGACCGGTCGATCGCGGACTACTTGCCCAAGCCTCTGCCGGAGTATCCGTTCTACCTGGCCCTGAAAGACGACGACCGCTGGCGCAAGCTGACGCCTCGCATCCTGCTCAGCCACACCAGCGGTCTGGCCAACTTCGCCTTCATGGAGCCGGACGAGAAGATGCGGTTCCACTTCGATCCGGGGAGCCGCTACGCGTATTCGGGAGAGGGCTTCATCCTGTTGCAGTTCGTGCTGGAGACCGGCCTGGGCCTGAAGGTCGGCGACGAGATGCAGCGGCGGGTGTTCGACCGCTTCGGCATGACGCGGACCAGCATGATGTGGCGGGCGGACTTCGCCGAAAACCTGGCCGACGGATACGGTATCGACGGCTCCTTCGAGGTGCACGACCAGCGCAGCAGGCCGCGCGCGGCGGGATCGATGGACACGACCATCGCGGACTTCGCGAAGTTCCTCGCCGGCTTCTCGCGCGGCGAGGGCCTGTCGGCCAGGTCGCGCGCTGAGATGATCAAGCCGCAGATTGCGATCACCACGCCAAGCCAGTTCCCGACGCTCGCGGAAGCGACATCGCCTGCGATGAAGGCCATCAGGCTGTCGGCCGGCCTGGGCGTAATCACCTTCGAAGGCCCGTTCGGCCACGCCTTTTTCAAGGGCGGCCATAACAACACGACCGGCAACCAGGCGATCTGCGTCGAGAAAGGTCGGCGGTGCGTGCTGTTCCTATCTAACGATGTGCGCGCCGAGACCCTTTACCAGCGCCTGACCGAGGCGACGCTTGGCGACCCTGGCATGCCGTGGTCGTGGGAGGGTTACACGCCGTACGATCAGGACCCTGGGGTAGCGAAATAGCATGGCGCGACAAGAGTGTCCCGCGCCCCGATTGCGGAGGACGCGGGGGCGTGGTCGTAGCTGATCACGCGGGTGATCGTCCAGGCGCCGTCTCTGTTCTGCCAGAGGTGGATGAACTTTCCGACGCCGCCGCTCGTGCCGTCACACTTCTTCGCCTTGGCGTCACAGAAACGATGCGCGCCGATCTGGAGCGCTCCGTAGCCGTCCATCGGATGCACTTCGAGCGTTCCCGGGACGAGATCGCGACGGGTTTTTCCGCAGATGTTGTTCTTGACGCTTTCGACCAGAGCCTCGCGTCCGCGTGTCACGCCGCCCTTGTCGTGATAGAACTCGACGTCCTCGGCGAAGAACGAGCCGAACTTCTCGAGGTCGCACGTGTTGTAGGCCTCGAACAGCCGACTGTCCAGCGACGCCATCGTCCCAAACAGCGAGTCCTCCGGCGCGCTCTGGCGGGTCTGGCTGCGAAGAGGAGCCACAGGCAGCATTAGCAGCAGCATGAGCAGCACGAGCGAGGCCCGTCGGAGATTTCTCATCTCCAGGAAGTCGACGTAGAACGCGCCTGATTTGTTCAGCGACGAGTCCTCATCACAACCTTGACCGCAACCAGTGCTGCCAGAATCGCTCCGGTCAGCGGCACGGCATGACCCGTGAACGGCGTGAGCAGCACGATGACCGCGGCTCTCGGGCCCAGCAGTCGGGTCTGACGATACTCCGGCCTGTCGTGAAGAAACCAGAGGCACAGCAGGTAGACTGCGACGGGAATGGCAACAGCTGCGCCGGCGCCGATCGCGCTGACCTTCGCGTGGTGTGTAGCCTGATCTACGGCGACGACCAGCCCCGCCCCCACGGCGGCCGCGGCCGCGAAGACCAGGTAGTGTCCGTAGCCCCAGATGATGGCCTTGCGAAAGCTGGTGAGGAGATCGTAGACCGGACGATCAAAGTAGACCCACCACATGGAGCACACGATCAGCAGCCCGCCGACGATCAGCGGCCCAAGCGCGGCGAGCGCTTCTCCAGACGCTACCGCAGACTGCACGGCAACGGTGGCCGCGAGAATCGATTCGCCCAGCACGATCAGCGTGAGGAGACCGTATCGTTCCGCGATGTGCTGCGGGTGCCACGTGGTCGGCGCTGCGCGCTCGGCCCACACCGGCACGACAAGCTCGAGTGCGGCGAGGGTGAGGAATCCCGGGACCCACAGGCCCGGCACGAGTAGCATCGCGACCCAGGCCACCTGAAGGACCGTGATGCCCGCTGCGTATCTGCGCGCGGTCGTTCGGTGCTCGGGGTCTGAGGCGGACGCCCGCAGCCACTGCGCGACGACGGCCAGTCGCATCACGACGTAGCCACCGACGGTCGCCAGATTGGGCGTGCGGGTCTCGAACATTGCGGGCACGCCCGCCGCCAGAATCAGCACACCGGCAATCTGCACGAACACCGCGAGCCGGTAGGGCACGTCGTCGCAGTCGTACGCCGAGGCGAACCAGGTGAAATTCATCCAGGCCCACCAGATGGCGAAGAAGACCATCAGGTAGCCGATGAGGCCCGTGAGCGCATGGGCCTCGGCGATGGAGTGATGCAGTCCGCTGGCCGCCTGGGCGATGGCGACGACGAAGACGAGGTCGAAGAACAGCTCGAGGGGCGTGGCGGTGCGGTGCGCCTCGTGCGGGGAGCGCGCGGTCATCGGCGCACGAAGTCGCGCTCCGCGGGTTGCTTCGCCGTGCGTGGCGGTCGACGGTTCAGACATCTGTCGCGCGGGATCGTATCCGATATGACGGCGATGAGCCCCTGCGGTAGGATTCGTCGCACATGACGGAGCTGCGACAGGATGTCAGCTATGCGCTGCGCCTGCTGCGACGCACGCCGGGTTTCACCGCGGTCGCAATCGCCACGCTCGCGCTCGGGATCGGCGGGAGCACCGCGGTTTTCACCATCGTCGATTCGGTCCTTCTGCGACCGTTGAGCTTCGCCGAACCGCAGCGCCTCACCATGATTCGGCCGACGTCGGGCTCGCGCCTCTCCCCGACGTACCTCCACGATTGGCGTCTCGAGAGCCGGACCTTCCACGACATGGCCGGATGGCACGACGCGCGCGCGAACCTGACGGGTGAGGGAGCGCCACTCGAGGTTCTGGCGGACCGGGTGACAGCGAACTTCTTCGCCGTGCTTGGCACGCCCGCGTTTCTGGGTCGCACATTCACCGTTGGAGAGACCTTGAGCGACGTGGAGCCCGCGGTGATCTTGAGCCACGGGTTCTGGCAGCGGCGATACGGAGGCGAGCCGGGCGTCGTCGGCCGGCCGATCACGTTGGATGGGGAGAGCTTCACGATCATCGGTGTCATGCCCGACGCCTTCAGCATCCGCACCAACGAGTTGCCCGAATCGCGCGCCGAGCTCTGGATGCCGTTCCGCCTGGTCCCGGGAGATCGGATTGGCATGGGAGGATTTCTCAACGTTGTCGCCCGCCTGGCTCCCGGCGCCACGCCCGAGCAGGCGCAGGCAGAGCTCTCCCTGATCGCCCGGCGGATTGAAGGAGAGAATCCCTCCTACAGCCGTAACTGGCGCGTGGCCGTGGTTCCGCTCCTCGAGGCTACGGTGAAGGACGTGCGCCTGAGGCTCATGGTGCTCTTCGGAGCCGTGGGGATCCTCCTGCTCATCGCCTGCGCCAACGTGGCGAACCTGGTACTCAGCCGCGCCGCGACACGACAGACGGAGCTGGCGATCCGGCTCTCGCTCGGCGCGACAAGGGGACGACTGGTTCGGCAGTTCCTGACGGAGAGCCTCGCGCTGGCCGCCGTCGGAGGTGCGCTCGGCGTGCTGCTGGCGGTGTGGGGAACCGAGCTCGTTGTATCCACCCTTCCTGCGGGCTTCGACCTTCCCCGGACCCGCGAGATCGAAGTGGATCTGCGGGTCATCGTTTTCGCCCTCCTCGTGACTATCCTCACCGCCATCCTCTTCGGGCTGGTCCCATCGGTCAGCTCAGCTCGATCGGCGCCGCAATCGGCGCTGCGGGATGCGACACGCGGCTCGTCGGCTGGCCGCAGCCGGAACCGCCTCGGGAGCGTCCTCATCATCTCGGAGGTGGCGCTCGCGCTGATCCTCCTCGCGGGTGCCGGTCTTCTCGGCCGCAGCTTCTGGGAGCTGAGCCGGGTGAACCCCGGAATCCGGACCGCGGAGGTCCTGACCCTGCGCACCACGCTCCCCGCTTCCCGGTACGAGACCGATGACCGCATCCGGGCTTTCAGCAGCGAGCTTCTGGAGCGGATCGGGAATCTGCCTGGGGTGCGGGCCATCGGCTCCGCAAACTACTTGCCCCTGAGCCGCTTCGGAGTCGGAGGCCCGTTCGAGATCGCGGGCCGTCCGACACCGCGAATCGGGGAGCGGCCGAGCTCCTTCATCACTGTGGTGGGCGGCCGCTACTTCGAGGCGATGGGGATTCCACTCCTTCGAGGGCGTGTCTTCTCCGACGCCGACACAAAGGACACGCAGCCCGTCTTCGTCATCGACGAGGAGCTGGCGCGCCGCCACTGGGCGGGGGAGGATCCGATCGGCTCACGCCTCGCGTGGCGCATGCGCGAGGGTGAGAGGGTGTCGGGTGAAATCATCGGTGTGGTCGGGAGCGTGCGCTACTCCGGGCTGGCGGCGCATCCCAATGGGACCACCTATTTCTGGTTCCCTCAGGATCCCGGCCGCGAGCTCACGATCGTCGCCCGCACTGTCGGGGATCCGGTCGCCATGGCCGGTCTTATCGGGGCCCAGGTAAATGAGATCGACCCGAGCCAGCCGGTCGCGGAGGTCCGCGCGATGCGGGACTTCGTCTCGGCCGACCTCGCGCAGCCGCGCTTCACGATGCTGCTTCTCGGCGGCTTCGCCGCTGCCGCCCTGCTCCTGGCCGCGATTGGACTCTACGGCGTGATCGCCTTCGGAGTGACCGAGCGCACGCGGGAAATCGGCCTCCGCGTCGCGCTCGGCGCGCAGCACCGTGACGTTCTCCGGCTGGTCATGCAACGTGGAATGCTGCTGACTGGAATCGGACTCGCGATCGGCGTCGCGGCCGCGCTCGCGCTGGGCCGCGTCGTGGCAGGCCTCCTCTACGGCGTCACTCCCACCGATTCGGTCACCCTGCTGGCGGTCGCGTTCTTTCTGGCCGCCGTCGCCATGCTGGCCACCTACCTCCCCGCCCGGCGAGCCACGCGGGTGGATCCGATGGTGGCGCTGAGGGCCGAGTAGCTGCGCTCCCGGCACGAGGCCAGCGTGTCGCCGCGCTCGTCCCTTCATTCATCCCTCGCTATAATCCTCCCGACCGAGCAGCGTTCGTCCAGAGCATGGAAATCGGAAACCGCCTGGGGCCGTACGAGATCCTGGCGCCGATCGGCGCCGGCGGCATGGGAGAGGTCTATCGCGCGCGCGACACGCGTCTCGATCGCGACGTCGCGGTCAAAGTTCTTCCCGCCGGCTTTGTCGCCGATGCCGACCGGCTGCGGCGGTTCGAGCAGGAGGCGCGCGCGGCGGGCGCCCTCAATCATCCCAACATCCTTGTCATCCACGACGTGGGCACCACGGGGGCCTTTCCCTACGTGGTCTCTGAGCTGCTCGAAGGCGAGACTCTCCGCGAGCGACTGCGCGAAGGATCTTTCTCTCTGCGCAAAGCGATCCGGTCTGCGGTGCAGATCGCCCAGGGGCTTGCCGCCGCACATGACAAGGGCATCGTCCACCGCGACCTCAAGCCCGAGAATCTGTTCGTCACGACCGACGGCCGGCTCAAGATTCTCGATTTTGGTCTGGCGAAACTGACCCAGGGTGCACGGTCGTCGGCGGAGATGGGCGCGTCGACGGTCGGCGCAACCGAGCCCGGCATCGTGTTGGGAACCGCCGGGTACATGTCGCCGGAGCAGGTTCGTGGCCTTCCCGCGGATCATCGCGCCGATATTTTCAGCCTGGGGGTGATTCTCTACGAGCTTCTGTCAGGGACACGGGCGTTCCATCGCGACTCGGCGGCGGAGACGATGACCGCAATTCTCAACGAGGAGCCCCCGGCGCTCGACTCTGTGAAACCGGTTCCGGCCGGCCTTGCGCGCATCGTCGAGCGGTGCCTCGAGAAACGACCGGAAGAGCGATTCCAGTCGGCCCGCGACCTTGGATTCGCTCTGGAAGCGGCGTCCAGCGGATCGAGCGCGCAGAGCATCGCGACTACCGGCGTGACAGGTCGGCGCGGAACGGCGTTGAGAGCCCTCGCAGCGACGGCGCTGGCGGCGATCGTCGCGGCGGCTGCGTTCGTCGGGGGACGTTACACGGCACGGTCCGATCACGCCTCGTTTCAACCGCTGACGTTTCGGCGGGGAACCCTCAATGGCGCCCGGTTCGCCCCGGACGGACGGACGATCGTCTACAGCGCGGCCTGGGATGCGAGCGCCTCCGATGTGTTCACGACGCGAAGCGAACGTCCGGAATCACGGTCGATGGGCCTGCCGCCCGCCATCGTCCTGAGCGTGTCGTCGAAAGGCGAACTGGCGATTCTTCTCACCGCAGACCGCAATCTGGGCACCGCCATTGGCACGCTGGCGCGGCTGCCGATGATCGGCGGCACGCCGCGTCCCCTCCTGGAAGGGGTGTATGACGCTGACTGGGCGCCGGACGGGGAACGCCTGTGCGTCTTGCGCCGCGTTCAGACCAACGAGGATCAAATCGAGTTTCCAATCGGGCAAGTCCTGGTACGCGGCAGCGTGAGGTTTCCGCGGGTTTCACCGAGGGGGGATCGAGTGGCGTACTCCGGCGAGGAGGGGATCGAGGTCGTCGATCTGTCGGGCCGGCGCACCGTGCTGTCGACCTCGCCGCCCTTCAGGTACGGTCTCGCGTGGTCGCCGCGCGGAGATGAGGTCTGGTTTACCGCCGGCGAGCAGGGGACGAACCGCGCGTTGTACGCGGTGGACCTCTCGGGAAAGCAGCGGCTCGTGTCTCGCACGCCGGGCAGCCTGAATATTCATGACGTTTCGACGGACGGCCGCGTGCTCCTGTCGCAGGGCTTCGGCCGCTTCAGAGTTGCGGTGTGTTGTCCAGGCGGAGCGAGCGAGCGAGAGTTGGCAGTCCTCACCCGATCGCGCCTGAGTGGCCTGGCCGCCGATGGGCAAGCCGTGCTCATCAGCGAGGGTGCTGAAATCGCGGGCGGCCTCGATGGCGTGCCTTACCTGCTCTCGACCGATGGCGCACAGCCGCTGCGACTGGGAGTGGGAAGGCCGCTCGCGCTCTCGCCCGACGCCAAGCGGGCGCTCTGTTTCCTGCCGTCGCCGCCGCGCCTCATCGAGCTTCCGACCGGACCCGGTGATCCGCGACCTGTCGATCTCGCCGGGCTCACACCGTGTTCCTATCCGCGCTGTGCAGCCTGGTCTGCCGACGGCCAGAGATTGTTCCTCGTCGCACGCGAAGAGGGACGGCCGCCGCGCGTCTTCGTGAAACTACGCGACAAATCGTGGCAGGCCGTGACGCCCGAAGCTTTTATCACGGCAGATGGTTGGGCCATCGCGCCCCGGGGTGACAAGGTCGCCGCCCGGGACCCGGGCGGCAGCGTCTCGCTGTATTCGGTGGACGGCGCGCCGCCGCGCCCGCTGGCCGGGGAGCTCGGGACGCCCGTACACTGGAGCGCCGACGGAGCGTGGCTGTACCTGCGCGAGCCTGGCGACTCGCCGGCACGTGTCTACCGACGCAACCTGCTGACCGATCGGGTTGAGCGGTGGAAGGATTTGCTCCCGGGCGATGCCGCAGCCGTCGTCTCGATCGAGGGGCCGATGCTAACCGCCGACGGGCGGACCTACGCCTATGGAGTCAATCGGGTCTTCAACGACCTCTACCTCGCGGTGGGATTGAAGTGATTCGGTGAGCGCCCACCTCGCCGTCACCGGCGCGCCGGTCAACTCGCCGCGCCAGGTGCTCTTTGCCAGCCTCATCGGCACGGCGATCGAGTTGCTTCCGCAGCTCGGCGCGCCGCTCGGGTTCGTCTGTTCGGGCGGCAGGGCGGCGTTCAGCGAGCGGCGGCAGCAACAGCGCGGCGAAGAAGGCGTCCCGGCCGCGCCGCCGTCGCCGTGCCATCGTCGAGGACGACAACGCCATTGACCACCACGTAGCGGATGCCGACGGGCGGATTCGACGGCTGGTCCGGCGTGCCGCGGTCGGCTACAACGTTCTGATCGAAGACGACGATGTCGGCCTTCTTCCCAGGCGCAACGATGCCGCGGTCGGCGAGTCCGATGTGGACCGCGAGGCGCCCGCTGGTCTTGGCGATCGCTTCTCCGAGCGGCACGAGACCCCGCTCGCGTACGTAGCGTCCGAGCACGCGCGGAAACGATCCGTAACCGCGAGGATGACGTCCGGCCAGCGCGCCGTCCGACCCGACGACAACCTGCGGATGCGCGAACAGCCGCTCCAGGTCCGGCTCAATCATCGATTCACAGATGATGCCGATGTCCGGACCGGCCGTGCGAATCATCTCAATCACGGTCGTGACGGCATCGGCGCTGCGCGCAGCGGCTATCTGCGCCAGCGTGCGCCCGTTCATCGACGGATCCGGACCGTAGTCGGTGACTCGCACGCGGTCGGGCCCGCCCACGTCATCAAGACCGACTCGCCACTTCTCCCGATTCTCGTAGTCGCGGTCGGGAATCAGGACGTAGATCGCCGACTGCCAGTACGTGTACGGGTACCAGTCGGCGAGCACGCGAACGCCGTTTCGCCGCGCCTGCTCGAGGACATTCACCAAGTCGCCGCTGCGGCCCCATACGGGTTTGGCGGCGACCTTCGCATGGGAAATCACGACCGGGAGGCCGGCGAGGCGACCGACCTCGATCGCCTCCTGCCACGCCGCGAACACCTCGTGCTCTTCGTCGCGCACGTGGCTTGCGTAGTAGCCGCCATACGCGGCGGCGACGCGGGCGAGTGCCGCCAGCTCGTCCGGCCGCGCGTAGAAGCCGGGGTCGTACTCGAGACCGCTCGACAGCCCGATGGCGCCGTCCCGCATGGCGCGGTCGACGAGGGTCTTCATCACCTCAATCTCGCTCGATGTGGCCGCGCGGCGGAAGTCGGCACCCATCACGACGCGTCGGACCGTCCCATGGCCGACGAGCGTCGCCACGTTGATTGCAGGGGGCGTGCGCTCGACGTCCTCCACCGTCTCGGCCACGGGCAGGTCGCTCGCGCCGTCCTGGCCGACGATGGCCGTCGTGATTCCCTGCCGGACGTGAGCGCCGGCGCCAGGATCCCGCTGCAGGCCTCCCGCCACGTGGCTGTGCGAGTCGATGAATCCCGGTGCGACCGAGAGACCAGCCGCGTCGATGACCCGCTCCCCCTGGCGTGGCTCGAGTATCGGCGCGACCGCGGCGATGACGTCACCTTCGGTCCGGATATCGGCGCGGCGCGCCGGTACGCCGGTACCGTCGTACAGCTCTCCGCCGCGAATCAGCAAGCCCGTGGCGCGTTGAGGGACTGACTCCGACACCAGCGCCGTCAGCGGGACGAACGCTGTGACGAACGCTATCGGGACGAATCGCATGCGGGGATTGTAGTCCGCCTTCGCTGAGGCTTCGGCGAGACTCGCCGAAGCGGCACTCGAAGCCATGCCGCGGAGGTGACAGCCGCGGAGGCGGCCGCGGAGGCGGTCGCTTGACAGCGTCAAAGCTGAGGCGTAACGTCCGGCCACGGGACGATAGTCTCTTCCCGCCCCTCTCAGGAGGATCACATGGGTCGATGGGCCACCAGGGCCATGCTCGTGGTGTTGGTGCTCGGGCCGGCGACGCCAGCCGCAGCGCAGCGCACCACCGGCACAATTGCCGGGACTGTCTCGGACGCCACGGGAGCGGTGCTGCCGGGTGTCACGGTGACGCTTCGCAGCGACGCGGTTCCCGGCACACCTACGACGGTGACCAGCGAAACGGGAGGGTACCGCTTCGTCGGATTGCCGCCGGGCACCTACAACCTCACGTTCGAGGTCTCCGGATTCACGACCCTGAACCAGGAGGGCATCATCGTCGGCGTCGGCGCCACGGTGGAGCTCAATCCTCAACTCAAGGTGAGCACGCTCGCCGAGTCGATCACCGTGAGCGGCGAGTCGCCGGTCGTCAACACCGCGTCGACGCAGGTGAGCACCAACTTCAATCGCGAGCACGTCGCGAACATCCCGCAGCGCCGGTTCACGTTCTTCGATCTGATCAACCAGGCGCCGGGCGTGCAGCCGACGACGCAGACGAGCTCCCGGTCGGTCGCGCTCGGCAGCAACACGACCGACAACTCGTACCAGCTTGACGGCACCGACTTCACGGCGCCGCTGACCGGGGCCGCATGGCCGTGGCCGAACACCGACGCCATCGAGGAGGTCGAGGTCCTGCAGCTCGGGGCGTCGGCGGAATACGGCAACGTGCAGGGGGCGGTCTTCAACGTCGTCACGCGCCAGGGCGGCAACGCGCTCCGCGGCGACGGGAACTTCTATTATCAGCACCAGAATCTGACCGGGCGGAACACGAACGATGACGTCGACGACGGGCTGCCGTATAACCGCGATCGGTATGTCGACACGACCTGGCAGCTTGGCGGTCCGATCAAGAAGGACCGGTTCTGGTTCTTCGGGTCGTACCAGCACCAGCGCGACTACGAGTCGCAGCCGGGCACGCCGCCGGAGTTCCCCGCCAAGTTCGAGGCCGACCGGGTGTTCGGCAAGCTGAACTACCAGATCAACACCGACCAGAAGCTGATGTTCGCCTACCATGACGATTACTATCGGATTCCGGGCCGGGCGACCGCGCTGACGGCGCCGAGCACGATTGTGGTCGAGCACGGCCACAACCCGTCGCCGAACGTGTCCTACACGAACGTGCTCTCGCCGAAGACGGTGCTCGAGGTGCGGTACTCGGGGTTCTACGGCATCGACCATGGGGATCCGCTCGAGTCCGGCCAGCCGCGCGTTCAGCCGCGCTTCAACGACCTCGACAGCGGCCAGATTACCGGCGGCATCTATTCCTGGTACGACGGCGACTCATGGAAGACCGGCTTCAACGGCAAAGTGACGCACTACGCCGAACGATTCCTCGGCGGCAGCCACGACCTGAAGCTCGGCGTCCAGTACAACAGCGGGGGCAGCGACTACGTCCTCGGGCCAAACGACTACATCTACACCTACAGCGGCATTCCGGCTTATGGGTACACGCAGCTCCCGTGGCATCAGGGCGGACAGATGAACTCGATTGGCGTGTTCATGGACGATACGTTCCGCATCGGATCGCGGGTGACGCTCAACCTCGGCCTCCGATACGACCGCAGCACGGCGGGGATCCGCTCCTATCCGGTGCTCGACGCGCAGGGGAAGGAGACGGGGGCGGAGTCGGCGGAGCGCGACGGCATCTTCACGTGGAACAGCGTCTCGCCGCGCGTCGGCGTTGTGTGGAAGCTGAACGAGTCGGGCCGCACTGTCCTCAAAGCGCACGTGGGGCGGTACTACCGCGGCATCGTCACCGGCGAGTACGACAATACCTCGCCGTCCGTCACGCCGCGGTTCTACTTCGAGTTCGACTCGCGCGGCAATCGCATCAACCTCGAGAAGGTCTCGGACAACTTGAACTTGACGGTCGACCCCAACTTCAAGAACCCCTACACGGACCAGTTCATCGTCGGGCTCGAGCACGAGCTCGTGAAGAATCTCGGCCTGATGGTGAATTACACGCATAAACGCGGGGAAAACTACGGAGGATGGCGCGACATCGCCGGGACGTACGTGCCGGTCGAGTACCGCGACACCACCGGTGTCGAGCCGACGAACCAGACGTTCACGCTGTTCCGTCTCGTGAGCGACCCCGACGCACGGCTGTTCCAGCTCACGAGCCCCGACCGGATGTTCAGCCGGTACAACGGGCTGATCGTCCAGGCGGTCAAGCGACTGTCGGACAACTGGCAGGGCACGTTCTCCGTGGTCCTCTCGAAGTCGACCGGACGCATCGGCTCGAGCCTCAGTTCGCCGACGGCGTCCCAGTTCGGCACGGCAGGCGTGTTCGGGCAGAACCCGAACGACTTCGTGAACACGGAGGGGCGGCTCATCGCCGATCGACCGGTCATGGCCAAGGCGCAGGTCGTCGTGAATCTGCCGTGGCGGTTCCTCGCCGGCGCGAACGTCGTCTATCAGACCGGTCGCTTGTGGTCGCGTCAGGTGCGCGTCGCGGGTCTCGGCTTCCCGAGCCGGCCCACGATCAACACCGAAGCGAACACGGGAGATCGCCGGGTGAGGGATCAGACGATCGTCGACCTCCGTCTGGAGAAGGATTTCCGGCTCGGGGGAACGGCTGACGCCGCCATATTCGGCGACCTCCTGAACGTGTTCAACAGCGACGCGAATCAGGGGGTCCTCGCGCGGCGGGCGGATCTCGCAGACACGTTCGGGGATCCGTCGTTGTTTGTGTTCCCTCGCCGGCTGATGGTGGGGGCGAAGATCAGATTCTAGTTTCTGGTCTTCGCTCCCAGTTCGGCGAGGCGCTGGCGCGCGGCTGAGAACGACGGGTCGCGCG